>CAZAFS010000029.1:0-18196 GCA_964484165.1 uncultured Opitutaceae bacterium
CACAGGCCGCGCAGCACGTGCTCGACCTCCTGTTTGCCCTCAACCGGCCCGAATTACAGGAACGCCTGTTCGGCTTCTCCAATGTCGTGGCCGACATGATGCTGCTGGAGGCTGAGGGGGGGGCCACGCCGTCGCCACCCCCCGCCGCGGATGAAGGCGCGGCCAGGATCGACCTCATCTCCGTCAGCAAACCGATCTGGTTTTATGGATTGGAGAACGTGCCCGGGCTGTTGCCACTGAAAGACGGCCGGCTCCGGCGGGTCGCCTTTGGCCAGCTTTCCGTGCTCGGGTTGAAGGATCTCGATGCCGCCATGCAGCAGCCGGAGGATGAGCTGGGCCGGCTGTCGCGCGGCATCCCCCTGTGGCTCTCCGAAACGCTCTTTTTCAGCGCCAACTACAACTCCAGCGTCGCCGCGGCCACGGTCCGCCGCGACCATTACGCGCTGTTCAACGCCCCGTGGACGCCGGAGCACATCCGCCAGGTGGTCGAGACCATCGAGGGCGGACTCGACTATGTGTTCGTCGGCACGCTGGAACAAAAGCACGCCGACTATGAGCTGGTCCTGCGGGTGTGGGAGGTGAAAAAGTTCCGCGAACGCAAGACCTTCACCGTACGGTGGACGCCGGCGTCGGCGGACCAGGCGCTGGCGCAGTTTGGCGCGCAGTTGCGCACCTTCGTCGAATTCACGCCCTACCCCGCCGGCCAGGGCCTCGTCCTGGCGCCGCCCGCCCGGCTGCGCGACTATGCCGAGGCGCTCGGCGCCGGCTTGACCCTCTTCCTGGTGGAGAAGCAGGTGCTGCCGCCGGCCCGGCTGGCGCTGCCGGCCGAGGTGTTCAAAGGCATTGACCAGGCGGCCGGGCAGGCGGAAACGGCGGCGCTTCTTTCGCTCGGCCTGCGCGCGCGAGCCCGGCGCCTCGGCCTGGCCGTGCCGCCGGTGCCGGACGGACTGCCGAACACCCCGGCGGTGGCGCAGGCGCGGCAGGAACTGGGACTTTGACCGGCGCCGGCGCGCCCGTCCCTTCATGGCCAGACATCGCATCGAAGACGTACGCATCCAGGCGACCCGGCCGCTGATCTCGCCGGCGGTGCTGGCGGAGGAACTGCCCCTGGATGACGCAGGCGCGGAGTTCGTGGCGGCCAGCCGGACCGCGGTGGAGGACATCATCCTGGGGCGGGACGACCGGCTGCTCGTCGTGGTGGGACCGTGTTCAATCCATGATCCCGCGGCCGCACGCGACTATGCCGGCCGGCTGGTCGGGCCGGCCGCCGGTTTTGCGCAGGAACTGTTCGTGGTGATGCGGGTGTATTTTGAGAAGCCCCGCACCGTGGTGGGCTGGAAGGGGTTGATCAACGATCCCGATCTCGACGGCAGCTTCCAGATCAACAAGGGGCTGCGGCTCGCGCGCAAGCTGATGCTCGACCTGGCCGCACTGCACCTGCCGGTCGCCACCGAGTTTCTCGACACCACGCTGGGACAGTATTACGCGGAGCTCGTCACCTGGGGCAGCATCGGTGCGCGCACCGTCGAGAGTCAGGTGCACCGGGAGCTGGCGTCGGGCCTGTCCATGCCGGTCGGCTTCAAGAACCGCACCGACGGCAACGTGCAGGTGGCGGTCGACGCCATCTGCTCGGCGCGGCAGCCGCACTGGTTCCCCTCGCTGACCAAGGACGGCACGCCCGCCGTGCTGGGCACCTCGGGCAACGACCGCGGGCATCTCGTGTTGCGCGGCGGCACCGCCGGACCCAATTACGGCGCCGACGCCGTGCACGCCGCGGCGGAGCTGCTGCGCGCCGCCGGCCTGCCGCCGTTCCTCATGGTGGACTGCAGCCACGCCAACAGCGGCAAGGACGCCGCGCGCCAGCCGGCGGTGGCCGCCGACCTGGCCGCCCGGATGGCGGCGGGTGAACGCGCCGTCTGCGGCGTCATGCTCGAGAGTAACCTGCTGGATGGAACGCAGGACTACCGCCTCCGGCCCTTCGTCTACGGCCGCAGTATCACCGATCCGTGCCTGTCGCTCGAAAAAACCCTGCCGGTGCTCGCCGGGCTGGCCGAAGCGGTGCGGCGCCGCCGCGCGCGGACATGACCGCGGCGGCCGCCATCGTCGCGGAGTTGCGCGCGTTGCGCAGTCCGCGGGACGTGGCGGGACAGCGGCGCTACGGCATCGCGCCCCAGGGCGAACATTTCGGCATCCGGGCGCCGGTGTTGCGCGAAATTGCCCGCCGGCACCGGCGCGATCACGCCCTGGCGCTGGCGCTGTGGGCCACGGCGGTGCACGAGGCGCGGATCATCGCCACGCTCGCCGACGATCCCCACCGGGTGACCCCGGGGCAGATGGAGCGCTGGGCGCGCGAGTGCGACAACTGGGGCGTGACCGACGCGTGCTGTTGCGTGCTTTTTGACCGGACGCCGTTCGCGATCGAAAAGGCGCACGCGTGGAGCGCCCGCCGGGCGGAGTACGTGAAGCGCTGCGGGTTCGTGCTCATGGCCGGATTGGCCGTGCACCGCAAGGAGCTGCCCGACGATGTGTTTCTGAAGTTCCTGCCGGTGATCCGCCGGGAGGCCACCGATGGACGCAATTTCGTGAAGAAGGCGGTGAATTGGGCGTTGCGGCAGATCGGCAAGCGCAACCCGCGCCTGCGTCGCGCGGCGATGGCCGAAGCCCGGCGCATCACGCGGATCGACGATCCGGCCGCGCGGTGGATCGCGCGCGATGCGCTGCGGGAGCTGACTCGCATAAACTCCAAACGCCGGTAGCCAGACTGCAAGAAAACCTGCCACGCTGGTGGCGCGAATGGTGGTTTTGGCGTTTGGACTTTTGAGATTTGGCGTTTATGGCGTCGCCAGTTGCCCGCAGCCGGCGGCGATGTCGAGTCCGCGCCGCTGGCGCACGGTGCTGGGCAGGCCGTAGCCGGTCAGGATCTCCTGAAAGCGCCGCGCGGCGCCGCGGTCCGAGGGTTCCCCGTCGTAGCCGGGCGTCGGGTTGAGGGGAATGAGGTTCACCTGGGCGCGCAGGCCGCGCAGGAGACGGCCGACGGCGTGGGCCTGCTCCGGCGTGTCGTTGCGGCCGGCAATCAGGGTCCACTCGAAGAAGATGCGGCGCGCCAGCTTCGCTTCGTAGTAGCGGCACGCCTCCATCAGCGCGTCGAGCGGCCAGCGCGCGGCCACGGGCACCAGCGCGGCGCGCTCCGCCTGGGTGGCGGCGTGCAGGCTCACGGCGAGTTGGACGGGACGCGCCTCGTCGGCCAGGCGCACGATGCCCGGCACCACGCCCACCGTGCTGAGGGTGATGCGCCGGGCGCTGATGGCCGGGCCGTTCTGATCGCGCAGGATGTCCACCGCCCGCATCACCGCCTCGTAGTTGTGCAGCGGCTCACCCATGCCCATCAGCACGACGTTGCGCAGGCGCTCGTGCCGCTGGTGGGGCGAAACGCCGTCCGCCCGGGCCAGCGGGCCGCCGCGGCCGTGCGCGCGCAGGACGCGGTCGATGTGCAGCACCTGCGCGACAATCTCGCCGGCCGCGAGGTGGCGGGCGAAGCCCATCTGCCCCGTCGCGCAGAACACGCAGCCCATGGCGCAACCCGCCTGGCTGCTGACGCAGGCGGTGACGCGCCCGGTGAAACGCATCAGCACCGTCTCGATGCGGCGGCCGTCCGCGAGGGCCAGCAGGTATTTGCGCGTGAAGCCGTCGGCGCTGCCGGTCGCCTGGGCCACCTCCGGCAGCGCGGGGGAAAGTTCCGCTTCCAGCCGCGCGCGCAGCCGCGCCGGCACGTCCGGCATGTCGGCGAACCGCTCCGCACCCTCGAGGTAGACATGGCTCCACACCCGGGCCGCGTGCACCGGGCTGAAATCCCACGATTGGACGAGCGCGGTCAGCTCGGCGCGGGTGAGATCGTGCAGCGGTCGTGGGAGGCCGGCCATGAGTGGTCCCGGGAAGCGTGCGCGGCGCACCGGTGGCTTCAAGCATTGAGCCGCGGGCGGCGTCGGGCGCGGGGCAAGATCCCTCGCGCCCGGGCCACCGTCAGCCGGACCGGCGCGGCGCGAGCGCGCTATTCGTCCTGCTTGCTCTCGTAGATGTGCACGCTGCGCGCGTCGTCGGCCCAGGTGGGCAGGCCTTCGCGGCGGCCGGAGTTCAGGTCAACGATCTCCTGCCGGGCCGCGGCGTCCCGGCTGCGCTGCATGATGCCGTTGAGGCCGGCGTAGGCGATGACCTCGGGCGTCACCTGCAGCTTTTTTGCCAGCCGCGCGACGGGGGCATACTCCTCGGGGTCGAGATGGAGTTTGATGGTGGTGTGCATGCGACCTCCGATGGTTGAGTGGGGCGGCGGCGGGACCGGCGCCCCGGGGATGGGGGCGGGTTTAGTTCAAGCGGCGGGAGGACCAGGATTATGATCGGATGGCGGGGGCTCTGGCGACGCCGGATCCGCGTCCGGGGCGGCCTGTTTGAGCCGCTCCAACTCGAGCGGATGTTCCTCGCGCATCTCCCGCTCCGACACGTGGCCGGTCAGCCAGGCCAGGCTCATGGGGTAGACGTCGGGGTTGAAGATAACGAAGTAGAAATGCCAGGCGATGATGGCGAGCGTGGCGAGGACCGCCTCGTAGAAATGGACGGTGCGCGAGATATCGAAGCCGAGCTTGGTGAAGAGACCCATGGAGGTGTTCTCGAACCAGAGGATGACGCCGGTGACACCCATCAGCGCCGTGCCCCAGATCAGGGCCCAGTACTCGGCCTTCTCGATGTAACTGAACCGGCCGAAACGCGGCTTCTCCCGGGCGAGGCCGAGATTGTACCGCATGACCGCCCACGGGTCGGTCAAGTCGCGCTTGCGCGGCAACAGGTCCCGGAAGAGCTGCCGGCCCTCCTCCGTCAGGGCCAGGTAGGCGGTATGCCACACGCCGGCGCCGATCAGAGCCACGCCCGCGAGGCGGTGGATGAGGCCGCGCAGCAGGAAGGCTTGGTCGCTGACATGGCGGATGGCCACCACCCACCAGGCTTCCGGATAGCGGAGCATGAAGCCGGTGACCACCAACAGCGCGAAGCTGATCGCCAGACCGGCGTGTTGCAGGCGCTGATTCACCGTCATGCGCAGGTAGAGACGGTGGGGCACCGGTTCCTCGCGGATGAGCCCCTTCTGCACCGCCAGCTCGCGCCGGATCTTCTTCAGGAAATCGAGCAGGTTGTGCAGCCCCATGCCGCCGACGACGAGCACGATCAGGATGACATAAATCTGAGCGATCCAGTAGAGGATGGGGCTGGCGGCGCGCTGCTCCACGCTGGTGTGCACCCGGCCGAGGGTGAACCGCGTGTTGACGCCCGGATGGCATTGGCCGCAGGTGGTGACAAGGTTGCGCGGGTTGACGGAGGAGGTCGGATCGAGTGGCGACTTGATCGCGTGCGCCCCGTGACAACTAGCGCAGTTGACGACCTCGACGGCGCCCCCGCGCACGGCGAGACCGTGGAAGCTGTCGGAGAAAGTCTGGAAAACGTCACTTTCCAGACCGTATTTCTTGGTGAGCCGGACCGAGGCATGACAGGTGGCGCAGACCTGCAGAGCGACGTTCTTGGAGTAAACGGGCGATTTCGGATCGGTATGCAGACGGATGTCGTGCTCACCATGGCAGGTGGTGCACACCGGCGAGTCGAGATTACCAAGGCGGAGCGCGGAGGCGTGAACGCTCGATCCGAACTCCGCCGCGATCTTCCCGTGGCATTTGGCGCAGGTGTCGGGAATCTGCTGCTTGTTGGTGCGGGAGCCGGTGACCATCGCGAGGTTCATCTGATGGCTCCCGTGACAGTCGACGCAGTTGGCAGCGTCGGCCTGACCGCGCGCCAGCGCCGCGCCGTGCACGCTGTGCTCGAAGGAGGCCACGAAAGGCGTGCCCAGGAGCGTCTTGTCGGCAACATCGGGCTTTCGCAGGTGGCAGGATTCGCACAGGGCGACCTGGGCGAGCTTCAGATCCACTTGCGACCGGCCCGGGGCGGCGCTGGCCACCGGCCGGCGGTGGCAGACGAGGCAGTCGGGCGCGTCCTTGGCGCCGGTGACGACGGACCGGCCGTGGGCGGAAGCGAGGAACTGGCTGCGCTCCAACCCGTGGCAGCGACCGCAGGAGTCCGTCTCCTGTTTGGAGGTGAAGGGAAATTCGGCGGATTTCACCGCCGCGACGGCATGGGTGCCGTGGCACGCCGTGCAATTGGTGTCCTCACCCGCCGGGATTGGCGAGCGCGCCAGCCGCGGATGAAAGGAGTGCTTGCGGGCGATGTCATCGTGGCACGCGGTGCAGTCCACCGGCTTGACCGGGCTTTGGTGCGGGATGTTATCGGCGTCGAAATTCTGGTGGCAGTCGGTGCAGTCGAGCGAGCGGTGGGCTGATTTGGCCAGGGCCGCTTGATCCGCGAAAAGCGAGACCGGGCGCCCCGCGTGCTTCATCGTGAGCTTCTGGTCGCTATGGCACTCGAGGCAGGCGGCCGAAGGATGGGGAGGAGGGGCGGGAGTGGCGGAGACCGCCGGCGCGCCGCCTAAGGGGCCGGCGGCCAGCAGCCAGGCGGCGCCCGGCAGCAGCATCCGCCACCACCGGACCAGGCGAATCCGGCGCGGCAGGACGAAAAGAGTGGTTTCCGGCGTTATAGGCAAAAGGGGGACGACTGGAATCATAGCGGGAACGGGGGGCACCGACACCGCATGGATTGACCTATCATCAGCGTTTCTTGGCCTGACGCGGGACGGGCCGGGCAGCGCAAAAGATGCCCAGCGGTCCGGCAAAATATGCCCAGCATCCGTCAACCCATGCGGTGTCGATTGTGCTGGCTCCCGCTATGATGCCGGCCAATCAAAGATCTGCCCATGGTGTCGGCGATGAAGATAAGCCTGTGGCCGCGCTGGTGTCGTGTTCTCCCATGCGCCGGCCTGTTGCTGCTGGGCGGCGGATGGCTGGTCGCCGCGGACGCGGGTCCGGGCGTGGCGGCGGTGGCGAACAGCGATTGCATGGACTGCCACGAGGCCGAGCCACTGCCCAAAAGCAAAGGCGGTCCGGGCAAGTTCACCGGCGTGAGGCTGGAGTTCTTTCAGAAGTCCGTCCACGGCAAGCTCAATTGCGTGGACTGCCACGCCGGCATCACCGAGACCCCCCACCCCTCGAAGCTGCCGCCCGCCCAGTGCGCCTCGTGCCACGCTGGGGAGGTCAAGCAGTATGGCACCAGCATCCACGGGATGAGCCACGCGATGGGCGTTTCGGAGGCGGCCACCTGCACCAGTTGCCATGGGACGCACGAGATCATGCCGGTGAAGCAGCTCGATTCGCCGGTGTTCAAGCTCAACCTGCCGCGCACCTGCGGCGCCTGCCACGACAATCCGGGTCTGACCGAGGAATACCGGCTGAAATACCCGCACGTGGCGGACCAGTTTCTCGACAGCATTCACGGCCGCGCCCTGCTGCAGATGGGGCTCATTATTGCCCCGTCCTGCAACGACTGCCACGGCGTCCACGACATCAAGCGCAGCATCGACCGGGCTTCCCGCACTAATCACGCCAACATCGCGAAGACCTGCGGGACGTGCCATTTGGGCATCGAGCAGATTTACAACGAGAGCGTGCACGGCCGGCTGCTCGCCAAGGGTGACCGGCGCGGCCCCGTCTGCTCCGACTGCCACACCGCGCACCAGATCGTCACGCCAACCGGCGTGAACTTCAAGGCGCTCAGCGACCAGCGCTGCGGGCGGTGCCATGAGGATCGGCTGGCCCACTACAACGAGACCTACCACGGCAAAGCCATGGCTCTGGGCCGGCCCAACGTCGCGTCCGCGGTCGCCGCCTGCTACGACTGCCATGGCCACCACGACGTGTTCCCGGTGCGCGATCCCCGTTCCCGTCTGTCGAAACAACGCATTCTCGGCACCTGTCAGCAATGCCACGCCGGCGTGGGGATCAAGTTCACCGAGTTCGAGCCCCACGCCAACCCGCTGGACCCGGTCAACTATCCGCTGCTGCACAAGGTCTTCCTCTTCATGACGGCGCTCCTGATCGGAGTGTTCGTGGTTTTCGGCGTGCACACGGTTTTCTGGCTCGTTCGCTCCATCTATCTCTACCTGCACGATTCCAAGACGTTCCGCGAAGCCAAGGTGCAGGCGCACACCGACGACGAGCGGTTCACGCGGTTCACCCCGTTTGAACGCTTTCTGCATCTGCTGGTCGTGACCAGCTTCCTGCTGCTGGTCATCACCGGCATGCCGCTCAAGTTTTATTACACCGACTGGGCCAAAGCCATCTTCAGCCTGCTCGGCGGGGCGGAGGTTGCCCGCTCGCTGCACCATTTCGGCGCCATCGTCACCTTCACCTACTTCGGGCTGCACCTCATTGAACTCGCCGGGTCGCTGTGGCGGCGCCGCCGGGCGCTGCGCGATCCCGCCACCGGCCGGTTCGCGTTGCGCCGGCTGTGGGGAGCGCTGTTTGGACCCGATTCGATGGTGCCGGCGCTGCAGGACTGGCGCGATTTCATCGCGCATCAAAAATGGTTCTTCGGCCGGGGCCCGCGGCCGCAGTTTGACCGCTGGACTTACTGGGAGCGCTTTGACTATTTCGCCGTGTTCTGGGGCATCTTTGCGATCGGCGTCTCCGGCCTCATCATGTGGTTCCCGAAGTTCTTCACGATGTTCCTGCCGGGCTGGATCATCAACATCGCGCTGGTGGTCCACTCCGACGAGGCGCTGCTCGCGGCCGGCTTCATCTTCACCTTCCATTTCTTCAACACCCATTTTCGCATCGAGAAGTTCCCCATGGACACCGTGATCTTCTCCGGCCGCATCTCGAAGACGGAGATGCTGCACGAGCGGAGGCGTTGGTATGACCGGCTGGTGGCTGATGGGCGGCTCGACGACTACCGCGTCAAGGACGACTGGGAGGGCAGCAAGCGGATCGCCAAGGGCGTCGGCTTCCTCTTCTTCGGCACGGGCCTGATTCTGCTCGCGCTCATCGTCTACGCGATGCTGTCGCGGCTGCTGCACTGAGCGCCCCGCCTGGGTGCGCGGCCCGGTCCTCAGGCGGCCTGCGGGTGGTTGGTCTGCCCGATGTCGAGCTCCGCGGCGGCGGCGTTGTCGCTCGCCTGCTCGGCCGATTTGCAGCCGGGAATGGCCGCCGTCACCGCCGGATGGCGCAGGCACCAGGCCAGCGCCCAGCGCGCCATCGGCACGCCGGCCGGCACTTCGGTGGCCGCGATGCGGCCGGCCTCGGCGAGCTTCGCGTCGCGATCCTTCTTCATCCAGGCTTCGCGCACGTCGCTGGCCGGGAACACGGCGCCGGGCCGGTATTTTCCCGAGAGGAAGCCGCTCGCCAGCGGCACCCGCGCCAGCACGCCAAGATTCTGCTTGCGGCAGGCGGGGAACACCCGGTCCTCCGGCTCGCGCTGCAGGCGGTTGTAGACGACCTGGATGGAGCCGGCGCCCACGAACGCGGCGCGTTCGGTCTGGTAAAGATTGGTGTTGGGGCTGATCGAAAGGCCGAGATGGCGCACCTTGCCCTTCGCCTGCTCCGCGAGCAGCGCCTCCCACAGGCCCGCGGTGCGAAACTGCTCGTCCTTGGCCGAGTGGCACTGCAGCAGGTCGATGTAATCCGTCCGCAGGGCCTGCAGCGAGGCGTCGAGTTGCCGGACCGCGTCGGCGGCGGCGAAATGGTCGGTGCGCTGGAAGGCGTCGTGAAAGTGATGCCCGAACTTGGTGGCGATGATCCACTGCTCGCGCCGGCCGGCCAGCGCCGCGCCGATGAAGCGTTCGGAGAGGTGGTCGCCGTAACACTCGGCCGTGTCGAGGAAGTTGACGCCGGCGTCGTGCGCCGCGCCGAGGATGGCATCCACCTCGATTTGGGTGAAGGGCTTGCCCCATTCGCCCCCAAACTGCCAGGTGCCGACGCCGATGACGGAGATTTTCAGGCCGGTGCGGCCGAGGAGGCGGTAGTGCATGGGGTGCGGGAAATCTGCGTGGTGGGTCGGAAGATGAAAGGCGGTTGTCGGGCCTGGCGGCAAGCATGAGCTTCGCCGGTGCCGGCCAATCTCCGGCCCGGTCGCCCAGCATCCCGGCCTCGACGGCCCGCGGAATGTCCGCCATAGTCGGGCCATGGCTGATGTTCTGGGCAGTTTTCTGAAGGCGTTCATCCCGCTGTTCGTGGCCATCGATCCGGTGGGCATGGCGGCGGTGTTCCTCGCCTTGGGCCACGGCGTGCCCCTCGCGACGCGGCGCCGCGTCGCCTGGCAGGCCACGGTGACCGGCGGCGTGATCGCGCTCGGCTTCTTGTTTCTGGGCCAGAACGTGTTCACCGCGGTGGGCGTCTCGGTGAAGGACTTCCAGGTCGCGGGCGGGCTGATCCTGCTCATCCTCGCGGCGCGCGACCTGACCCAGCCGGACAGCGCGCCGGCGAAAATGCCGGAGGATTTCGGCATCGTGCCGCTGGGCATGCCGCTCATCGCCGGGCCGGCCCTGATCACGACGCTGCTGCTGCTGGTCCAGACGCAGGGCATGCCGGTGACGCTGGCGGCGCTGGCGGTCAACCTCGGGATCGTGGCGCTGGCGTTCGTGGGCAGCGAGACCCTGGCGCGCCTGATCGGCCAGACCGGCTTGCGCGCGATTTCCAAGATCATCTCGATGCTGCTCGCGGCCATCGCCGTGGCGATGATCCGCCGCGGCTGGGGCGGCTGAGGTTCAGCCGCCGAAGCTCGTCAACAGCTCGACGTAGATCTTGGCGCAGTCGACCAGGGTGCCGACGCGGGCGCGCTCGTCGACCGCATGGAAGTCCCGCCCGCCGGGGCCGTAGCCCAGGACGGGCACGCCGAGGTGATGGGCGAAGAAATGCATGTCATTGAAGCCGGTGGAGACGTAGGGGACCGGATGGCCGCCGCGCACGCGCCGCACACTGGCGGCCAGCGCGGCGAAGAACGGATGCCCCGGCTCACGGAAGCAGGGCTGGCTTTCGGAAACCTTTTCGACCGTGATGCGGCACCGGGGGATGCGGCGGGCGGCGGCGGCGAGAAACGCGCGCAGCTCGCGCTCGGCGGCGGCGACCGTTTCGACCGCCAGCACGCGCCGGTCGATGCTGAAGCTGGCGCCGGCCGGCACGGTGTTGATCTTGCCGCCGGGCGCCGCGGCAAACACGCCGCCGACGTTGATCGTGGGCGACATGATCTTGCCGGCGGGGGTGCGAAACTTCCGGCGGGCAAGGCGCGCCTGGTACGCCTGGAGCGCCAGCACCAAGGCCGACATCTTTTCGAGCGCGTTGATGCCGCGCTGCGGGGTGGAGCCGTGCGCGGCGCGGCCGTGCACGGTCACGTTGAGCCACACGACGCCGTTGTGACCGCAGCCGATGGCGCGGTCCTCGCCGCCCTCCATGACGATGACGTAATCGGCGCGGAGCGGCACCTGCCGCACCAGCCAGCCCGCGCCGAGCATGCTGTCGGTTTCCTCGTCGGCGGTGAACGATACCTCGACGTTGCAGCGCGGGCGGGTGCCGGTCGCGCGCAACGCCCGCAGCGCGAGCAGCAGGCTGGCAATGGCGCCCTTCATGTCGGCGGTGCCGCGGCCGTAGACCCAGCCGTCCTCCACCGCGGGCGTGAACGGGCTGCCGTGCCGCCAGCGGCCGCCGGCGGGCACGACGTCGAAATGGGCGTTGAAATGGATGGTCTTGGCGGCGCCGGCGTCGAGAAAACCGAGGACGTTGTAGCGCGGATGGGCCCGCGCCTCGGCCGGCAGGTGCGCGGGGCGGGGCGAGAGGCCGAGGCGCCGGGCGCGCAACCCGGCGGCGGTGAGTTCGGCGGTGAGCCGCGCGGTGATGGCGGCGTAATGTTCGCCGGGAGGGTTGACCGTCGGGATGCGCACCAACTGCTGGAGCAACGCCACCAAGTCGGCGCGGTGGCGGTCGAGGTAGCGACAGGGTGTCATAAGAGGGAGGAAAGGCAGGGACGCGGCCGGGACAAGCCCGGTCCGTCACCGGGGACCGGCAAGGTTGAGCCAGAGAAGGCGCAGAATGGTGAGGGCGGCCATGACGAGGAAGGCTGGCCGGACGAAGCGCGAGCCCCGGCGCACGACCAGGCCGGCGCCGAGGTGGGCGCCCGCCACCTGGCCGGCGGCCATCACCAGGCCCGCGCCGAGATAGACCAGCCCGGACGCGGCGAAGAGAGCGAGCGAGGCCAGGTTGCTGGTGGCGTTCATCACCTTGGTGTGGGCCGTCGCGCGCGTGAGATTCTGACCGCGCAGCAGGACGAAGGCGATGGCCCAGAACGAGCCCACGCCCGGACCGAAAAAGCCGTCGTAAAAGCCGAGGCCGAGCCCGAAAACGGTGTAGAAGACCGCCGGCCCGAGTCGCGCCGGCCGGTCAACCAGACCGATCTGGGGCTGAAAGACCAGATAGAGGACAATGGCGGCAAGCAGCACCGGGATCACCCGCCCCAACACCTGCGGATCGACGCGCCGCACGACCCACGTGCCGGCCAGCGCCCCCGCGAGGGTGAGCAGGATGCCGAGGCGGCAGGCGCGGAGATCAACCAGACCGCGGCGCACGTATTGCCACGAGGCCGCCACGCTCCCAAAGGAGGCCTGAAATTTGTTGGTGCCGAGCGCCAGTTGCGGTGGCAGGCCGAAATTGAGCAGCACCGGCACGGAGATGATGCCGCCGCCACCGGCGATCGCATCGACCAGGCCGGCGCTGAAGCCGGTGGCAAAGAGCAGCGGGTAGGCCCAGGGAGGAAGGTGCGCGGCGAAGGTCAAGGGACAGGGGGAGAATCCGCCGCCGCGCGCCCAAGACAATCCGTAATCACCGTCCCGGTGCACCCGCCCGGACGGCGGTCCGCGGGTGCCGGCAGGTATGAAACCCGGCGCGGACCAGATGATCTTTTGACTTACGCCCGGAGCAGCGCAGTGTGGGCGTCCACCCATGTCGCATCTGGCCGACCTCCGCAAAGACCACGACCGGGCGGGTCTCAGCGAGCAGGACCTGGCACGCGATCCCTTCCGGCAATTTGCGCGCTGGTTGCAGGAGGCCAAGGCGGCCCGGCTGCCCGAGCCCAGCGCCATGACGCTGGCCACCGCCACGCCGGATGGCCGGCCGGCCGCGCGCGCCGTGTTGCTCAAGGCGGTCGATGAACGGGGTTTTGTGTTTTATTCGAACCACGGGAGCCGGAAAGGCCGCGAGCTCGAGGCCAACCCGCGCGCCACCCTCCTGTTTCCGTGGTTTGCGCTCGAACGGCAGGTGATTGTGGAGGGCCGGGTGGCCCGGATTCCGCGCAAAGAGTCGGAGGGATACTTTCGCCGCCGGCCGCGCGCGCATCAGCTGGCCGCGTGGGCGTCGGCGCAGAGCCGGCCGATCGCCCATCGGTCCGTGCTCGAACAGGCCATGGAGGCCGTCGAAACCAGGTACGCCGGTCGGGACGTGCCCCTGCCGCCCCACTGGGGTGGCTACCGCGTGGCGCCGGAAACCATCGAGTTCTGGCAGGGCCGCCCCAGCCGCCTGCACGACCGGCTCCGCTACCGCCGCGCCCCGGACGACGGGTGGATTGTCGAGCGGCTCTCCCCCTGAACGATCCCATGCCCCGGCGCGTCCCATCCCGTCCGTCCTCCTCCGCCCGCCCGCCCCGACGCGCCCGCCGCAGCGCGCGGACCCGGGAGTGGCAACTGCTGGGCGCCGCCCTGCGCAACCTGGGCGAAGGGGCGGTCATCACCGACAGCCGCTGGAATCGCGGCGGCGTGAAGATTCTCTTCGCCAACGACGCGTTCTGCGCGATGACCGGTTACGCGCCCACCGAGCTCGTCGGCCGCAGCACCCGCCTCTTCCACGGGCCCAAATCCGACGTCGCGCGGTTCCGCCGCTGGCTCGACACCGCCGGACGCGGCCAGGTGGATCACGGGGAGGGATTTCTCTACCGCAAGGACGCCTCCATGTTCTACGTCGCGTGGAGCTACCGCCTCCTGGATGACACGGCCGGCCGGCCCCGCCGGGTGGTGGCGGTCTATCGCGACATGACGGACATGCGCCGCCTGCAGGACACGCTCATTCATTCGCAGCGGCTCGACGCCGTGGGCCAGTTGGCGGGCGGCGTGGCCCACGATTTCAACAACCTGCTCTCCGTCATCAACGGCTACTGTGAAATTCTCAGCGGCCGGCTCCCGTCCGACGGCATCGCCCGGCGGGACCTCGAGGAAATCCACAAGGCGGGCCAGAAGGCGGCGGGTCTCACCCGGCAGCTCCTCGCCTTCAGCCGCCGGCAGGAGATGGACCCGAAGGTCATCAATCTGAATCAGACGATCCGCGAACTGGGCGAGTTCCTGCAGCGCCTCGTCGGACCCGCGGGCACGCTGGAACTCGACCTGGCGGTCAACGTGGGCAACATCCGCGCCGATCCGGCCCTGCTGCAGCAGGTCATCCTCAACCTCGTGATCAACGCCCGCGACGCGCTGCCCGCCACGGGCGGCACGGTGACCGTGCGCACCGCCGACCGCACGGTGCCGCCCCAGCGGCGCAGCCACAGCGCCAGCGAAATCCAACCCGGACCCTATGCGATGCTGGCCGTGCAGGACACGGGTGAAGGCATGGATGCCGAAACCCAGCGCCGCCTGTTCGAGCCGTTCTTCACCACCAAGGAGCCGGGCAAGGGCACCGGTCTCGGCCTTTCCACGGTCTATGGGATCGTCAAACAGAGCGGCGGCTACGTCACGGTCCAGAGCGACCCCAAGGCCGGTTCCACCTTCGCCGTCTATCTGCCGGAGGTCGGCGAACCGGCGGACGCCCGCGAAGCGTCGCTGCTGCCGCTGCCGGACACGCGCGGGAGCGAGACGATCCTGTTGCTGGAGGAGGATGATCTCGTGGGCAAAATGGTGGCGGGAATCCTCACCGCGGAGGGTTACGAGGTCCTGGCCGCCAACCGGCCGGAGGACGCGCTGGCCATGGCCAAGCGCCACGGCCGGCCCATCGATCTGCTGATCGCCGACCTCACCGCGCCGCAGGGGCGCAGCCTGGAACTGGCCCGCGAACTGCACGCCCTCAAGCCCGGCTTCCGCATTCTCTGCCCTTCGAATTCGGAGCAAGCCCACCCGGTGCCGTGGCTGCCCGCGGCCCACCAGGCGCACATCGTGAAGCCGTTTGCGTTGCACCAGGTGCTGCGCCTCACGCGCGAACTGCTGGATGCGAAAATGGTGCTCTGAGCTCCGTCCTGATGAAACTTTACCTGATGCGCCACGGCCATGCGCTCGCCGACAAGGACGATGCGCGGCGGCCCCTCAGCGCGGAGGGCCGCGAGGCCACGAAGAACGTGGCGGCCTTCTTCCGGGCCAACGGCGCGCTCGCGGCCGTGCACGCGGTGTGGCACAGCCCGCTGCTGCGGGCGCGGGAGACGGCGGAGCTGCTGGTGAAGGAACTTGGCCTGGATGTCCTGCTGGTGGAGACAACCGGGGTCCGGCCCGAGGACGACCCGGCGCCCCTGGCCGACCGGCTCGATCGGCTGGACCAGACGGTGCTGATCGTGGGGCACGAGCCGCAGTTGGGCGCGCTGGCCACGCTGCTGGTGCGGGGCAAGGTGAAGCCGGTCGGGTTTGACATCCGCAAGGGCGCGGTCCTGGCGCTCGAAATGACCGGCGGCCGCCACAAGAAATCCGGCCGGTCCCGCTGGTGCGTGTGCTGGCATTTCTCCCCCGAGTTGCTCGCCGCGGGCCGCGCGGCCGGCGAAGGGCGTTGAGGTGGATGCCGGCGCGGCGGCCGTTCGCCGGTTGGCAAACCGCGGCGAGCCGTCTAGCCTGCGGTCATGGAATTTCACCTCCTGCCCACGCGCGTCGGCGCGGCGGCCGAGAACATGGCGCTGGATTTCCTGCTGCTGCAGCGGTACCCCGGCGGGCCGGCGTTCCGTTTCCGCCATTACGAGTGGCGGCGGCCGGCGTTCACTTTCGGCTTCGGGCAGAAGATCGCCTGGGTGCGCGAACAGCTGGCCGGGGCGGAGGGCCTCGACCTCTGCCGGCGGCCCACCGGTGGCGGAATCGTGGATCACCGGCAGGACTGGACGTATGCGCTGGTGATCCCGCGCGAGCACGATTTATGGGAGGCGCGGGCCGCCCAATCCTACCGGACGCTGCATGAATGCCTCGTGCAGGCGCTGCGCGAGCTCGGCCAGCCGGCCGTGGTCAAGACGGCGGCCGAGCCGGCCCCGCCGGCCTTGGCGACCCCCGGCGTCTGCTTCCAGCAGGTGGAGCTTTTCGACGTCATCCACGAGCGCACCGGCGAAAAGATCGCCGGCGCCGCGCAGAAACGGAACAAGCACGGCCTGCTGTGCCAGGGCTCCATCTGGAAGCCCGCCGTGGGGCCGCTCGATTGGGATCAGCTCGGCGGGCGGTTCATCGCCGCGCTGGGGGAGGCCGTCGGCGCGCCGCTGGTGCCCGTCCCCTGGCCGGAACTCAACGAAGACGAGGTGACCGGTCTCGTCGAACAGTATGCCGCCCCGGAGTGGATGGAATATCGCTGAGGGCGCCGGCGAGCGGGCCCGGTTCTGACGGTGTGATACACGGGCGCGTTGACATTAACCGACGCATGAGCCGCATTTTGCCTCATAAGAATCCGTTTCCTGCCGCCCGACCGCGACACCGCATGACCCCTGATTCACTTGAACGGACTCCATTGGCCTCGCGGCCACGGTTCCCCTCAACCCGCTGAAATGCCCATGCCCTCCACGCCCTACTCCTTCGCCCAGCAAAGCTACGCCGCGTACGGCGTCGATACCGAGGCCGTGCTCGCGGCCCTCGCGCGCATCCCGATCTCCCTCCATTGCTGGCAGGGCGACGACGTGGGCGGGTTTGAAAAACCCAACGCGATACTCTCCGGCGGCGGCATTCAGGCCACCGGCAATTATCCGGGCAAGGCCCGCACGATCGACGAGTTGCGCGCCGACTTCGAGAAGGCGTTGTCCCTCATCCCGGGCCACCACCGGATCAACCTCCACGCCTGCTACGCCGACCTGGGCGGGCGCAAGGTCGAGCGCAACGCCTATGCCGTCGAGCATTTCCAGAGCTGGATCGACTGGGCCAAGACGCGCGGCCTCGGCATGGATTTCAATCCCACCTGCTTCGCCCACCCGCTCGCCGACGGCGGCTTCACCCTGTCGCACCCGGACGCCGCCATCCGTAAATTCTGGATCGAGCACTGTGCCGCCAGCCGGCGGATCGGTGCCGCCATCGGCCGACAACTGGGCACGACCTGCGTGACTAATGTCTGGATTCCCGACGGCTACAAGGACATGCCCGCCGACCGCAAGGCCCCGCGCGAACGCCTCGAAAAGGCGCTCGATGAGGTCTTCGCCGAAAAGCTCAATCCGAAGCACAACCTCGACGCCGTCGAGAGCAAGCTCTACGGCATCGGCGTGGAATCCTACACCGTCGGGTCGCACGAGTTCTACCTCGGCTACGCGGTGAAGCACCAGAAGCTCTACTGCCTCGACGCCGGCCACTACCACCCGACCGAGTCGCTGGCCGACAAGATCTCCTCCGTGCTGCAGTTTGTGCCGGAGATCCTGCTGCACGTCAGCCGTGGCGTCCGCTGGGACAGCGACCACGTCGTGCTCTTCGACGACCCGACGCGCGCCATCATGGAGGAGGTCGTGCGCGGCGGCTTTCTGGCCCGCACGCACATCGGCCTCGATTATTTCGACGCGAGCATCAACCGCGTGGCGGCGTGGACGATCGGCACCCGCAACGCCCTCAAGTGCCTGCTCGTGGCGCTGCTGGAGCCGACCAGGCAGCTCCGCGACGCGGAGGTCGCCGGCGACCACACCACCCGTCTGGCGCTGATGGAGGAGGCGAAAACGCTGCCCTACAGCGTGGTGTGGGACGAATACTGCCGCCGGCAGAACGCCCCGGTCGGCCGGGCGTGGCTCGACGAAGTCCGCGCCTACGAGCGCAAGGTCCTGAGCAAACGCGGCTGAGTGAAAGCTGCTCGCCAGCCCGCGCCACGGTCAACATAAGTTTCGAAACTTCCGGCGGCGCGCCGCCGTCTGATCTCCCGCGAACCCACCCCACCCCCTGCCGACATGTCGAACACAAACCTCCGCTCTGCCGGCAACGAGGTGGCCGGCGTCGCCCCCGCCGAAGACACCTGGTCCGTCACCCGCCAGCAATGGAAATGGTCCGCGCTTGCCGGCATGGCGTCCTACCTGGACGCCGGCTCGATCGTCGCGCTCAGCGCGGGCC
>CAZAFS010000030.1:0-18127 GCA_964484165.1 uncultured Opitutaceae bacterium
CCGGAGTCGTCGAGTGCCCGGAGAATCTCGCCGACGGTGTCGTCGGCACGGCGGCGGGAACTCATGTATTGGGCGGTTTGCGAACGGACAACTGGGATGTCAGGCAGAAAGCCGAGTTCAAGTGCTTCGGCGGGACAAAACCGCGGCGCGAGACCGGGACATGCCGCAGGATGCGGTCAATTGCCGGTTGGGCCGCTCTTGGGCGGAGGGCCTTCCGAATCGAGGTACTCTTCGACCTTGGGATTGCCGATCCGGACGTCGGGCTTGAATTCGTCGGACGCGTCTACCCACACCGGGCGCCCCGTCGCGCGGCCGATGTACCGGGCCGCGAGGGCCACCATGGTCGGCAGGGTGTCGGCCAGCACCAATCCCGACGCCGGGCAGCTGATTTTGGTCCGCCAGAGCAGTTTCGGATGCTCGGGCTGCTTGAGGGGAAACTCATAGCTAACGAGTGCCACCACATAGAGGTCGTCCCCCGCGACGTCCGCAATCGCTTCCGCATCGGGATCCAAGCGTGTCAGGCCGGGAAGCAACGATTCCATCCTCAGCGATTCTATCCGATCGTCGGGATGCTCCGTCACCATGTCGAGTTTGTCGCCGCCGAGAAACCGCAGCATCTGCGAACGATTGAGCTGAGTGCCGGCCTCGACGTCAGGACGCAGCGTCCCCCAAACAAACATGATGAGCTGGGTCGCCCGGTGCTGGGTATCCGCCGGCAGATAGCCCTGCTTGGCCAGGATCCGCACGATATTCCGGATCATGTCCTGAGGCGCGGGCGGTTTGTCGCCGCCGGCCATCGATACACCTAAATCGCGGTAGCCGATGCTTAACGCCGCGTAGTAAACGGGATCGGACAGTGAGGCCGGACGCAGCAACGCGCCCGCCGGCGTCGCATCGGTCGAGGTGATGACCCGCACGTCGTGATGAAACAGCCAATCAAGAATCCCGCCGGCAAAGGCCGGTGTCGCCGCAACAAGAAACGTTCCGACAGCAAGCGCGGCGTGCCAGCCGCGCTGGACTCTCACACCGACATTACGTAAAGCTGAAGGGCGGCCGCGAGGCATGGTGCCCGTTTGCATTAGAGCCTTTCTTGTTCCGGTGCACTTGAAGTGCATCCGTCTATCGAGCCAGTCGGAGGATTAGTTTTTCGCTGATGGAGGGTGTTTCGAACTGGGTCGGCATGGCTCGCTGGGCGTATTCTGCCGGAGGCAGATCGCCCAGTGAGCCGTGCCGACGGATGGTATTGTAGTCGTGGCGCCAAGACTCAAGTTTATCCCTCACGTCGACGAGGTCAAAGAACCGGTTCACGTTCAGACATTCGTCGCGGTGCCTTCCGTTGAAACTTTCGACGAAGCCGTATTCGACGGGTCGGCCAGGACAGATGAAATCGAGCTTCACACCGGTCTGGTAGGCCCAGGCATCCATAGCCCGGCTGCAAAACTCCGCGCCGTTGTCGATGGTAATCGCCAGCGGCCGGCAGTGAGCTTTTGCAGGCAGAAGACGACCTTTGGGCCGGTCAGCGAGACATCCGCCCATAACAGCAGGCATTCCCGGCTAAATTCATCGATCGGAGTCAAAATGCGGAAATAGCGGCCGTTCCCCAGTCATCTCGGTGACAAATTCCATGGACCAGCGTCGGGTTGCGGCCGTCGCGGTAGCCAGCGGCACGCGCAGTTGGGCCGCTCGCTTCCTTCGATGCCGGGTGCGTACCATAAGCCCTTCGGCCCTGTAGAGCCGCTGCACCCGGCGCCTGCCCTCCATCCAGCCTTCCCGCTGCAGCAATACGGCCAGCCGGCGATAGCCAAAGCGGACTCGGGCAAACGCCAGATCCCGTAGCCGGATGATGAGGGCGCGCTCATCGCGCACCACATGCGGGTACCAAAGACTTCCGCGGAAAAAATGCATCAGACGGCACGCCCGTCGTCCACTGACCGCAAAGCTCTCCATCAGCCAATGCACGATCGGCCGCTTGCGTGCCGCCTTCAGAGTTTTTTTGCGATAACCTCCTGAAGCATGTGTTTGTCGAGGCTCAGATCCGCGACCAGGCGCTTGAGCGTGGCGTTCTCTTCTTCCAGCTGTTTTAGCCGCCGAAGCTCCGGCAAGCCGAGCCCGGCGTACTGCTTCTTCCAACGAAAAAACGTCTGCTCGGATACCCCAAGCTGACGGCAAACTTCACCAATCTTGGCTCCCGTTTCGACCTGCCGAAGCGCATAGATGATCTGCTCCTGGCGGCATCTTTTCCGAGGCATGGGATGGATTCCGTTGGAGGTTTATCCACCCCGAAAAACTAACACAAGGGCCGTCCAGTTTCAGGGGGGCAGGTCAAATTCCTGGGTCGTGCAGCGGCGCCCGGATCCTGTCGGCCCGGAGTGATGCCCCAGGCGCGGCTGCGGACTTCCCGCGGCGGGATGCCCTGCAATCGCTTCACCAGCCGGGAAAAATGGAACGCGTTTTGAAACCCGCATTTGTAGGCGATCTCCGCGACAGGGTGTCCAGTCTCCGCCAGCATCTGGATGCCGCGTTCGGTCCGCAGGCGCCAGAGATGGCGAGCCGGCGTTGTTCTCATCTCACGCCGGAAATGCGCGATGAGCGTGTTGCGTGATACGTTCGCGATACGATGCAATTGTTCCAAACAGTCAGGATCAGCAAAATGCTCGGCCAGGAATCGTGCGGCCGTTCGCACGGCGCAATCATGAGCGGCGTTGTGTTCGTCGGCAGCGTGGAGGTAGGCGTGGAAGAGCAACAGGCCGAGGCGGTCTACCATCTCGGCACTCGCTGCCGTATGAATCGGTCCCATCGCCAATCCCGACGCCAGCAGATGCCCCAGCGCCGGTGTAAGCGGCACGCTGAATGGGGCGGCCCGCAGCGAGCGGCGCAGCGGCGATGGCATGAAGCCAGGAGCGACCACGCACCACGAGTGATGGGTCGTGGTCGTGGCGGAAAACAGGAAGTGTTCGCGGTGGTCCGGCAAAAATAGCGCCGCGCAACCGGCGGCGAGCGCCTGGCAACGGTCGTCTACCTGGACCGTTAAGTCGCCCGAATGAAGGAACAAAAGTTGGAAATCACGCTGGATGCGCGGACCGCACGAGCCGCCAGGCTCGTAGAGAACGTCGCCGATGCGGACGCGCACGGAGCGCGTTTGCATGTTTCTCCAGACGAAGTTCATGCCGTCGTAACCCACGCCGTTCATTGTGACGGTCGACGACAGCCACGCAAGGCTGCGTGCGTGTCCCGACCGGAATGACAGATAGGTTTTTGGACGGCCAGCCATTCCTTGGAGCGCGGATTTTCTGCTAAGCTTGCGGGGTATTTATTCGGGAAAGCATGAACACAACCATCCCCCCGTTCAGGCGACACCGGTCGACTCACCGGGCCGTTCGCGCGATTTCCAAAGAGGCGTGCGTATGACCTCACGCGAGCGATTCCGAAAAGCGATCAACCACGAACAACCCGATCGGGTTCCGATTGATGTGGGACAGGATTTTCACAACGGGATCCACGAGATCGCCTACGCGAACCTTTTGAAGCTGCTGGGAGAGACGGATGACATCCGGTTTTATGACCGGATGCAGCATCTGGCGGTGATCAAGGAAAGCGTGCTGAACCGGCTGCGCGCCGACACGCGTTATGTGTTCGCCAATGCGCCGGCAGGCTTTGAGCCCGTGACTGCGGCGGACGGCGCTTGGACCGACGAATGGGGTATCCGGCGCAAGACCTGCGGCTACTACGACGAGACGTGCGGTAATCCGCTGGCCGGAGCCGATTTGCAATCCGTGCGCAAGTTTCGATTCCCGAATCCGGCGGACAAGTCGCGGTTCGCGGGATTGCGCGAGCGCACGCGACAGATCAGAGAAACCACCGACTTCGCCATCATCGGCGGCAGCCCGGCCTCACTCTTTTACCTAACGGCGGAACTAGTGGGCTTCGAAGAGTACCTTGAAAAACTGCTGACCGACCGACCGGTCCTCGAGGCGCTCGTCGACCGGATGCTGGAGTTCTGGCTGGAGTTTTTCGCCGGCTACCTCGACGCCATCGGAGGCTGGGTCGAGATGATCTGGATTGGCGACGATTGGGGCACGCAAAATGGCCCGATCATTCAGCCGAAGCTGTTCCGCGAACTCTTCGTGCCGCGCTACCGCCAGTTCTGCGCGTTCGTCAAAAAACGGGCGCCGGTGAAGATTGCGCTCCACACCTGCGGCGCCGTCAGCTGGGCGCTGGAAGATTTCGCCGAGGCGGGAATTGACGTGGTGCATCCGTTGCAGGGCGACGCGGCAGGCATGGGAGATCCGGACCTGCTGAAGCGACGTTTCGGCAAGAAACTGGCGTTCTACTCCAACCTCTGCAACCAGACGACGCTGCCGCACGGCACGCCGGAGCAGGTGTGCGAGGATGTGCGCCGCAAAGTCCGCGCGCTCTCACCGGGCGGGGGCTACGTAATCTCCGGCGGCCACAATATCCAAGCCGACGTGCCTGGGGAAAATATCCTCGCGTTGTTCGACACCGCCTATCAATACGGCCGGTATCCCGAATCCAGCAACTAACCCTTGACCAATAATATTTTAACTTTGGAACAAAAACCTCAAATCATGAAAATATATTCGTCCCCCTTCGGCATTGTCGCTGATCAATCATCTAACAACCCATTTAGCAATAATTACCTGCAAATAAGAATCATCTCTTTTGCTTTCATAATCCTCATCGTATCTTCGCAGTTTCTCTTCGCCCAGTACGAGGAATTTCGCAATTTTCCGTTGAACAAGATCACGCCGGAAGGCTGGCAAAGGAGTTTTCTCCTGAAGCAGCGCAACGGACTCACCGGGCAACTGGACACGATCGCCGAGCCCTTCAACCAGGGCGGATGGATTGGTTCCAAGGAGAATCTGAAAGGGCCCCTTTACAAAAGCATTAACGCAAAAGGCGAAGAGGTCTTGGCTTGGGGGACATACGAAGCAACCGGGAATTACTACGATGGAGTGCTCCGCTGCGGGCTTTTGCTTCAGGATGATTTCCTGCTTAACAAGGCCAAACGGCAGATTTACGGGGCCATTGCAGAAGCCTCACCCGAAGGAGTGATCGGTTACAGGATCCCGAACCGCTGGCCCCAAAACTGTTTTTTCCATGCCTTCATGGGCTTGTATGAGGCCACCAAGGATCACACGATCCTCGACGCTCTCGAGCGGCACTATGCGAACGACAAGTACCCGCTTACCTACTCTCGCGATATCATCAACATTGAACAACTCGTCTGGCTCTACCAGCAAACCGGCAAGAAAGCATACCTCACCCGAGCGGTAGATCTGTACGAGGCCCAGGCCTCGCGGCCCGAGGACCGGGGGGTGGCCAAGTTCGACGATCTTAAGTCGGACGAACGTCTGGATGTCCACGGGTGTACCTTCCATTATCAGCTGAAACTGCCCATCATGCTGTACATGGCGACGGGGGACAGGAAATACATCGACGCGGTCAGGAATGCCTACCGGAAGGTCGATAAATTTTCCATGCTGGCCAGCGGAGCCCCCTCCTCGGAAGAGGGACTTTCGGGGACGTCGTCGATCTCCGCGACCGAATCCTGCAACACAGTTGATTACATGTCGGCCTGCTTGTACATGCTCGAAGCGACGGGGGAAGTGGAATGGGCCGACAGGATCGAGCGCGCCGTCCTGAACGCGGGACTGGGTGCTGTCACAAAGGATTTTGATGCTTATGCGTATCTGACTGCCCCGAATCAGATCGTCTGCCAAATCGGTTCGTGCCGGTCGATCATTCACGAGCAGACCGCCATGGCGTACTGCCAGCGGACCCAGCCGGTTTGCTGCGCTGGCAACCTGCCGCGGATGTTCCCGAACTACGTCGGGTGGCAGTGGCTCAAGGGGAAAGGTGACGCGCTGGTGAAGGCGCTTTACGGGCCCAGCAGCTGCGTGCACGAGGTCGGTGGAAAGAGCGTGAAGCTTCGGGAGGAGGACATGTTCCCGTTTTCCGACGCGATCAAAATCACGGTTGTCGAAGGCAGCGCCACCTTTCCGCTTTATCTCCGTATCCCGACTTGGGCGAAGAATCCAAAGGTGGAACTCAATGGGGTCAAGCAGGACGGAGTTGAGAGCGGCAGATTTTTTGTCCTCAATGGCGAACACAAGACCGGCGACGTGATCATGCTAGAATTCCCCAAGGAAGTGCGGGTCAAGCAAACGGAAATGAACGGCGTGGTCGTGGACTATGGACCGCTGTTGTTTACGCTGCCAATCGTGAGCCATACGGAAAAGGTGCGGCTGCACGACGTGATATGGAACAACACCCCGGCGGATTCCAAGGATCTTTACGGCTACAACATGCTTCCTGCTTCCGAGTGGAGATATGTGCTCGCATTGGACGAAGAGCACAACAACTGGATCGAGGTCATTCACAATCCCAATCCTGATCCGAATAATCTGTGGAACCCGCTCAACTCTCCGGTTGAGATCAGAATGTACGGCCTTCGGATGAACAGGTGGGAGTTGCACTACCGGGAATTCAGGACGCTCAACGGAGCGACAAAGATGATGCCAATCACGCCGCCTGTGCCGCCGCGCGGCATGATGACTATGGTGCCGGCGATATGCGGAAAGCCGGAAAGGATCACGCTGGTTCCCTACGGCAGCACGACACTGCGGTTGACAGTGTTTCCCTATTGGGATTTCAAGGACCTCCACCCGGGATGGCTTGACCTGTCCTACTGAAACTGGAGCGACTTGAGTGGGACTCCAAAAGTTAGACACGAGGTTTGAGCCGCTCCCGTTTGACCGGACTCACCCAACAGGCGGTGAGGGGTTGAGGGGAGAGGTCATTGGTTGGCGGCCGCGGGCAGGCGCGACGAAAACGTTGAAAGATGCTCTTCCCACGTTGGTCGAGCCCGGCGTCGATGATCGCTGGATCTTCTCAAATGGCGTCGTCCGGTGGATTCTTGCGCTGCGCGACGCCGTTGAGTTGGTCGAATAACGACCCAACCGACTGCCGCTGAAGGTGGTGCTTGGATCGACGCACGTTGGATTGAGCAACGTGATCGTGAACGGCAAGGGCCGCAAATACCGCAACAGCTGGGAAACTCGCCAGAAAACCGCAGCCGACGTCAAGACTGCGTTTCGGGGATCGTTTTTTGAGGTCTACTGCGACATTTGTCTCCACGCCGGCCGGGAGTCCTGCGATTTCACACTAGCTCGCGGCGACAGCCGGATGATGTTCGACCAAGCGGAACCGGTCGATTTTGCGGTGCTCTCTCCGGCATACCCGATTTCCTTCGATTATACCGATATCTATTTCACGCCTTCGCCGATCCTGATCAGCGCATAAGTCACTCGACGCACTATGAGAGCAAACGTTCGCTGCGGAAATTCCGAGGAAAGTAGAACGAATTCGCGAAGGCGATATTTCGCGAATCCCGGATGTAATGCGCTTGTGTCGGCCAGAATTCAAAAGCATAAGACGTCTAGTCTCCTGCCACTTGAACGCCCCTGATCGCGGAAAATTGGACATCACTGAGCGCGCGCGTTGCTTGACGAGAAGCCGCATCCAGATATTCGTTCCGAAAAGTTCGTGGAATCGGCCATGCCGGACCGGCGCTTCCTCGCCGCACCAGCTTCAGGGCCGCAGGTCCTCAAGCCTTAGCCTAACAATCCGACCCAGTCGAATCTTCGTCCTGAAAATGATCCATGCGTGGCTGGTGTTAAGCAGTCCCGAACGCTGGCGCCCAAAAAACTTGGCAAAATTCTCGTCGTTCCGATGGTATGCACAAACTCGGACCTCTAGCTGTTTAACACCATTTTTCGGACTTCTTAACCATCTCCAATAACTTACGCCCGATTATTAGCACTGCCAAAGTTGTTCGACACCTTGATCGTGCATGGCGGAGCAGCTCGCGCCCTTCCTTGTGGTGTTGTTTGCTCCGAGTGTTTTTGCAGTCGGGTTGGAACGGCGGGATGCCGCCGTCACTGATGATCCGGGTGTGGATGCAGCCCGGCGTGGTTTTGATGACCCGTCGGTCGAAGATCAGCTGCGACCGCGAGGGATGGCCGGAGGGACGATTTTCGGCATCCGGCCTCAACGCCTCAGCCCTCCACCACTCCATCGAATCTCCACTCCAATGCTCCTCTCAGCCGCGGCGTGAGGAAAATGCAAAACCTCGCCAAAGAAATCTATTCTCACCTTAATAGGCGGCATGGTAAGATGGGCGCATCGTGCGTTGGAGCCCTATGTTTCGTTGCCGGAGGGCAAGCGGTGGTCATTTTCCCCCCGTTGCCAAGGTTGAATCCTGTCCCGCAGTTGCGAAACGTCCCGGGCCCGTCAGTTTCGTCGGGGGGTTCCGTGGCGAGAAGGGCAGGCGGCAGGCACTGCTCTGGCATTATCCCCATTTCAGCCGATCTACGATGGGGTTCCCGTCTCGCGCCATTCGCCGAGGCGGTTGGAAGCTGATCGCATGGCGCGGACAAAGTACTGGGAATGGCGGGAATCGCGTCGAACTCTTCAACCTGGGGGAAGACTTAGGCGAGCAGAACTATGTCGCGGGCCACTTCCCGGCCATTTGGGATTCGCTTTGGGAGGCGCTGGTTAGCTGGTGTAAGGAGACGGAAGCGGCACGCCCATGGTGCGCGCTCCGTGACACCTCGGCCGCGCCGTCTGCGAATGGTAATCCGGGACCTGCCGATTCGCATCCTCCCGGCCCGGGACATCCAAATGACCAGATGCGGAGAATAAGATCATGAACAACGGGAGAGCATTCCGGCGCTTTGGGGCATTGTGGTTCATCGCTTTGCTCGCGGCATTGAGTCCGTTTTTGACGGAGACGGCGGCGGCGGTGCCTGCCGCCGACCTTGAGCGCGGCTTTGCCCAGCCACCGGATGCCGCCAAACCCGGAGTGTACTGGATGTGGGAAAATGGGAATGTGACCAAAGAGGGCATCACCGCCGATCTGGAGGCGTTCCAGCGAGTTGGCATAAGTTGTGTCATTCTTTTCACCGACGAAACGTACAAGAACCCGCCGGCGCAAGTGCCGGACGGTCCCGTGGTGCGGTTCATGCAGCCGGAGTGGTGGGACGTGCTCAAGCACTGCGCCGCCGAAGCTGGACGGCTGGGTCTGACGATTGAGTTCCAGAATTGCCCGGGCGAGAATGGCAACGGCGGGCCTTGGGTCACCCCGGAGTATTCGATGCAAAGAGTGGTATCGAGTGAACGAATCATTGCCGGTTCGGCAAGGATCACTGAAACGCTCGACCAGCCGCCGACGGCCGAGAACTTCTATCGGGACATTGCGGTGCTGGCGATCCAGTTGCCGCCCGGCCAAAAGAAGGGGCTGAGGGCGAGCTTCCCGAAGGTCACCTCGACGATCGACGGCTTTGACGCCGCCAAGGTTCTCGATGGCAATCTGGTTACGGGGGCCACTCTAAACCTGGCGGCCAATGCGGGGCCCCAGACGGTGGATTTCGTGTTCGCCGAGCCCTATTCCGCGCGGGAGTTTTCCTTGTACGGGGATCCGTCGGGTAATGTATTCATGGCGGAAGTGCAGTATTCGGACGATGGTCTGGCTTTCAAATCCGCGGGCAAGTTCAACGCCGGGGGCTTCAACCTCAGGCAGGCGGTCATGTCGTTTCCCCCCGTTACGGCCCGGCATTTCCGGATCGCGTTCGATGGGTGTTCGAATTTCCTGGATGCGAAGGCCACCCGGTTCCGGATCACGGTAAACGAAATCGATCTCTCCCCGGATGTTCATCTCGATAACTGGGGCGACAAGGCGGGCATGGGGGATGGCACGCATGTCGATCCATATACGCGGTCCCTTGCGCCGGAGATGGAACCGCTCAGGCGCGCGGATATCATCGATGTGACGAAATACTTCCACCCGGCCGAAAGCCGTCTTGAATGGGAAGCGCCGGCGGGCCAATGGCTTCTGTTGCGGGTCGGACACACGAGCACCGGGGAGAAGGTCCACCTTTGCACCGATGAATCTGTGGGGTTGCAGTGCGACAAGATGAGCCGCGAAGCGATGGACCTGCACTGGAAAAACATGCCGATGAAGGTGCTGGATGCCACCGGCGGACGGAACAGCGCCATCCGCTTCATGCATGTCGACAGCAGCGAGTTTGGGCCATTGAACTGGACGCCACGCTTCCGGGAGGAGTTTCAAAAACGGCGCGGATACGACCTGCTGCCCTGGCTGCCGGTGCTCGCCACGGGCCGGGTCGTGGGCAGCGTGGAGGAGAGCGAACGTTTCCTGTGGGATTTTCGGCGCACCAAGTCGGAACTCATCGCCGATGTCTATGGCGGCTATTTCCAGGAACTATGCCGCAAGCAGGGCGTCCGTTTCGACCTCGAACCGTATGGTTCGGGAGGCTACGACACGCTCGCGGTCGGGCGGCGTTGCGACGTACCCATGTCAGAGTTCTGGGCGGGTGGTGGGGACGAGAAGTGGGCCGATACCAGTAAACTGGTCACCTGGTCGGCGCATCTCTCCGGCGCGCCGGTGGTCCAGTGTGAGACGTTCACGTCGTGGCGAGGCGGAAGCTATGACGAACACCCATACTCGCTCAAAGCACGAGCTGACCGACTTCTTACGCTTGGGATCAACCGCATTTGCTTCGCTGTGCTCGCGCACCAGCCGTGGATGAACCGCGTTCCTGGCGTGCTCGCCGCCGGCACCGGCACCGAGGTTGTCCGCACACAAACTTGGTGGGAGCAAAGCCGGGCTTGGAATGACTACCTTGCGCGCAGTCAGTATCTGCTCCAGCAGGGCAACTTTGTCGCGGATCTCTGCCTCATGATCAAGGACCAGTCACCGGTCGAGGGTCATTTCAACTCTTTGCCCAATGTGTGGGCGCCGCCGCATTATGCCATTCTCACGGAGCGGGGCGATTTCACCGGCAATGTTTTTAGCGACCAGTCGGTTGACGATGCGTGGAAAAAGACGGCGGCGATTCCTGGCGGCTACGATCTGGACGGCTGCGATGCGGAGACGGTCATCCGGGACATGACGGTCGAGAATGGCCGGCTGGTGACTCCATCCGGTCTGAACGTGCGGCTTCTGTTGCTGCCGCAAAGCCGGTATATGAGGCCGGAACTTCTGCGCAAACTTCGGGAGCTGGTCGCCGCCGGGGCCCATGTTGTTGGACCCCGCCCCGAGCAATCTCCCAGTCTTTCCGGTAATCCTGCGTGTGACGCCGAGGTGCGACGCCTGGCGGCCGAGATCTGGGGCCATTGCGATGGGAAAAGGGTCACCGAGAACCGCCTGGGGAAGGGGCTAGTCTACTGGGGCCGGCCTTTGACGGATATCCTCAAGGACCTGAACATCCGCCCCGGCTTTCAGTACGAGGCGATCAATCGGGGTGCCCTGCTGAGATATATACACCGGCGAACCGACGAAGCGGACATTTACTTTGTGGCCAACGGCAAAGATCGCGCGGAGGAGGCGCAGTGCACCTTCCAGGTTCACGGACGGATGCCGGAGCTCTGGCATCCTGACACCGGGCTTGTGGAAGAGGCGGCGGCCTTCGCCATGTCCGATACGGAAACGACCCTGCCGCTCCGCCTCGATCCGTCCGGTTCGGTCTTTGTCGTCTTCCGCCAGCCGACGTCGGAAACCCGCCGGATCGCTCCCGCCATGCCGGCGCCGGAAGAGCTGATGCGCTTGGAGGGGCCGTGGGAAATCCGGTTTCAGCAAGGTCGTGGCGCGCCGGCCATGGCGCAGTTTGGCCGGCTCATCTCCTGGCCGGAGCACACCGACGCGGGCATACGGTATTTTTCTGGCACGGCCACCTATTCGCGATCCTTTGACCTACCCCCGGGCGTTCCGGCAACCGGACAGAAGCTGATGTTGGATTTGGGCCGGGTGGAGGTCATTGGCGAGGTGAAGCTTAACGGCAAAGACCTGGGCATCCTCTGGAAGCCGCCCTTCCGTGCCGATCTGACCTCCGCAGCACAGGTCGGGCGCAATGAATTGGAAGTGCGGGTCACCAACCTATGGCCCAACCGCATGATTGGGGACGAGCAGTTGCCCGACGACATCAAGCGCAACCAGTTTGGCAGCATCACCGCGGCCACCTGGCCGGACTGGGTATACTCCAAACAGCCCAACCCTTTCGGGCGCATCACCTTTACCACCAAGCGGGTCTATACCAAAGATTCGCCTTTGCTGCCATCCGGTCTGCTTGGCCCGGTCGAGCTTTTTATTGAGGGAGGAAGAAAATGACAAAAAAAGGAATAATATTTGCCGCCGCACGGGGATGAAACATGCCCCGAATGGGGAGCCGCTGTGGGACCGGCTCAAGAAATTAATCTGATCCGACGCCGACATCAGCAGAGGACAGAATGGCACAGGCGCGGAGGACGGCCGCCTGATGGTGGCGGCGATGTGGTACGTCCTGCGCACCGGTCTGCCCTAGCGGGGCCTGCCCGAGCGCTTCGGCCCGTGAAGGTCGGTGTACACGCGGTTTTGTCGCTGGTGCAGGTGCGGTCTATGGGCGCGCTTGTTCCGGCGATTGCGCTCTCACGCCTTGGGCCAGATCCGCAGTCTGGACTGCTCGCATGTCAAGGTGCACGCCGACGGGGCCAATCCCGCTGGGGGCCAGTCGCATCAAGCCATGGGTCGGACCAAAGGCGGCCTCAACACCAAGGTGGCCGCGACGGTCGACGCCCTCGGGCGGCCGGTGCAGTTGGCTGTGGCGCCCGGGCCGCAGCACGGCTTGCTTGCCCGTGCCCCTTTCCTGCCGAGCCTGCCCGACTGCTGGCTGATCGCGGGTTCGATGCCGATGATTTCCGCCGGACGCTTGGCGATCAGGGCGTCTGGATCTGCATCCCGCCACGGTCGGGTCGCCGCTGGCGAGCCGCTTCAGCCACCGCCGTTACCGGCAGCGCCACACCGTCGAGAACTTTTTCTCCCGGATCAAACGTTACCGCCGTATTGCTACCCGCCACGAAAAACTCGCGGACCATTATCTCGATTTCCTGTTTTTCACCGCGGTCCTCGATTGGCTCAAGTTGGGGGTTTGAAGACACGCCCTAGTCTTGGACTTTTGACAGTCGCCCCGCCCCGGTCCACGATCCGCCACCCATGAGCCCCACCCCTCCCCTCGCGGTCATCGCCTGCGCCGTGCTCGAAGATGAAGTGCGCCATCTCATTGCCGATCTGCCCCACGTGCGCGAGCTGATCATCCTGCCGCAGGGGCTGCACAACGAACCGCCACGGCTCCGCCGCGAGCTACAGGCGGCGGTGAACCGGGCCGAGGTCCGCCCCGACGTGGAGATCATCGTGTTGGTCTACGGGTTGTGCAGCCGTGGCGTGGAGAACCTGCGCCATGCGCGCTGCCCCCTGATCATCGCCCGCGCGCACGACTGCGTGACGCTGTTCCTCGGCAACAAGGAGCGTTATGCCGCGCACCTGCGCGAGTTTCCCGGCACCTACTGGTACACGCCGGGCTGGATCAAAAGCCACGCGCCACCCGGCCCCGACCGCACCGCTTTTCTCCGCCGCGAATACGCCGCCAAATTCGAGCTGGAGGAGGTGGAATACCTCATGGAGATGGAGCAGCAATGGATCGCGAAATACGACCGGGCCGCCTACGTGGACCTAGGGGTTGGCGAAACCGAGCGCGACATGAACTACACCCGCCATTGCGCCGCCTGTCTGGGCTGGAAGTTTGACCAAGTGCCCGGCGACGCCTCGTTGCTGCGCGACCTGCTCGCGGGCCCCTGGGACGAAAGCCGCTTTCTGATCGTGCCGCCGCACCACTTCATCGCTTTGACAGCCGACGACTCCATCGTCCGCGCGGTCCCGCCGCCGTCCCCGTCGTGACCGCCACCCGCATTCGTGTCCTTATGCCCGACGGGCGCCACGAGCTGACCGTGCGGGCCGGCGAGGCGGGGTTGCCGGTCTCCGAACTGCTCCCGCGCCGGGGTTTGCCCCTTCAACACGCGCTGCGGCGGGCGCGGGCTGTGCGGAGGTTGCGAGATCGAGTTGTGCGCACGCTCGCTGCACCGCCTCGCCGATGGAGCCCGCATCGCGGCCAACGCCAAGGCGCACCTCAAGTCGTGCCAGATGCGCCTAGGCGGGGACCCCGTCGAGCTGGCGGTGCCGGCGCGCTCGACCCTGCGCCATGAGCCGGCGGTGTTGACCGAGTGTGCACGGCCGACGGCACCACGGACCTGCGCCTGCGCACCGTGGCCAAACCCGAGCGCATGCTCGCCGACCTGCTCCAGCACCTCCGTCCGCACCTGCCAATCGACACTCGCGTCATCGAAAATATAGTGGAGAAAACCACTCCCTAAAATGCACAAGCGCTTGCCAGTGCGTGACCGAGCTGTTCCAACTGCGGAAGATAGGCTAGATTGCACCGATTAGATCCTCACGCCCGCGCAGCCCATGGCGTACACTTTCTCCCCATGCCGACCACCACCGTCCCGCCCGTCCCCGTGGTACTCGTGACCGGTGCCTGCCGCGGGCTCGGCCGCGGCATCGCCGTCCAGCTCGCCGCGGAAAACGTTCAGGTCATCAAGCTGCGGCGCGGCATTATGACCACCGACATGACCGCCGGTGCGAAGGAAAAGCACGGCCGGTCCATCGCCGGGGGCCTCGTGTCGCAAAAACGCTGGAGTACCGCTGAAGACGCGGGACTCGCGGTCCGCTCGATCATCGCCGGTCGTTTTCCCTATTCGACTGGCGCGGTCATCGCCATCGATGGAGGGCTCCACCTGCGCCGCTTTTGAGCCGCCCGCCCATGATCCGCCTCGACCCCTCCCTCACGCCCCAGGCGCTGCGCCCGGATCTCGACCGCCTGCTGGAAGTTTCCGCCGAAAAGATCCACGCGCTGCAGAAAGCCTGGGACCCACGCCAGGGCGCGCCCGTCTTCACCGTCCAAGGCCGCTACACCTCGCGCGGCTGGACCGAGTGGACGCAAGGCTTCCAATTCGGCTCGGCGCTCGTGTAATTTGCGGCCACGGGCGACGAGCGCAGGCTCGCCCTCGGCCGGGACGGCACGCGGCAACACATGGCGACCCACCTGAGCCATGTCGGCGTGCGCGACCACGGCTTCAACAACGTCTCCACCCTGATTCCTTTGGATGGTAGGGCATCAGATAAATGCAAAACTTCGTCAGAATTAATCATTTCAGATGTCTACAACGAATGATAAGATTAAGTTTTATTCATTGGCTTCAAGAATGACCCGAGCCAAGAATCTGAAGGAGTCGATTGCAGCCTTAAGCTTAAGGAACCAGATGAAGTTGACAGATCGATGCCAATCCTCCTGTGCAGCAATAGCGCCGGACTCGGTATGGCCTTTGCGGCTTGTTTCGTTATGAACAAATCACTGCAACACGAGGAACTTCGGGCTTGGCGAGAAGGCGGAATGCGTCGGCGGGACTTTCTGCTCGGTGGAGTGAAAGTGAGCCTCTCTTTCCTCGCGCTGGACGCATTGGGTTCGCCGATCTTTGGCCAACTGGCCGGCGCGGCGAGACGGGGCCGCATGCCACATGATTGGATCAATATTGCGTCGCCGCCCCATCTCGACGACTCCCTCGATGTGGTAGCCGCCTACCTAGTGCAATACGGGCCGCCCGAGGAAAACTTTCCCGTCAGCGGCGCTTGGAAAGCCACGTACGATCTGATCGAGTGGGACGGGACGACCAATGTGCCTGGGGTGAAGTTTTCCCGTCGCAACCGGGTGATCGGGCACCTGGTGGTGACGCGCCGCCCGGGGTCCGCCGGGACGGGCGTTGGCTACGACCTCGATTATGGTATTACGATTAATGCGTTTAAGAGCACCCTTAAATCGATTATGCATTGCTCAGCCGACCGCCTGCCCGGGCTGACGGATTGGCAAACAGATTATGAAAAACACCCCCTAAAGGGGGTCGGCACGACGATGAAGCTTCGCGAACAAGGCCGGGTCATGCACGGGATGCTAGAGATCGTAAGCGGCGCCGGCGCTCGACGGTTCCAAACCGACCGGCCGGTTGCGCCCCAGTGGTGCGTGCTGGATGCCCTCCGCGGCGCGACGGTGGACCCATACGACCCCGTGACGGAGGTGGAATTTGACCTACTTCACGATCTGACTTCCTACCGGCCACACCAGCGGCTAAAGCCTTGCGGCGTTCTCGACATCAGCCTGGATGGCAAATCGCACACGCTCCATGGGTTTATCCAGACGGGGTTGGGCACTGAGCCGACGCATTACTGGGTCGACTCCAAAGGCCGTCCGTTGCTCGTCACCGGAGGCCTCCTTTCGAGTGCGATGATTTCCATCCAAGAGGTCTGAGGAATGCGGCCATGAAGAGACCCAATATTCTTTTCCTGCACATCGATCAACTAAACCAGTTTGCGCTCGGCGTTAACGGCTGCCGCTACGTCTCGACGCCCAACATGGACCGGATGGTCGAGCGTGGAGTGTGGTTCCAGCATTCCTGTGTCGCAAACCCGGTCTGCATGCCCTCGCGCACCTCATGGTACACCGGGCTCATGTCTGAGGAGCATGGGCAGCTGAGTAACGATGCTGAATTCAACATCGATCCGTCGATTGCCGATATCGGTCCCCTCGTGCGTAGCGGTGGATATGACTCCGTTTACATGGGTAAATGGCATATCGCAAAGCCGGTGGAGAAGAGTTTCGACGTCGAATTCGACTACCACGGACATGGCGAAGTCGGCGATGCTTACACCGCACGCGCGGCTGAGGCTTTTCTCACCAACCGCGAGGGAAACAAGCCTTTCTTCCTCAACGTTGGGCTCCTCAATCCGCACGACTGCTGCATGTGGACCTACCCCTTCTTCCCCTGTTCGCCGGCGAAGTTTAGCCTGGCCAAAGGCCTGAAAGACGAGCTTCCGGAATTACCTCCAAACCATTACCTCTCCGCCCATCCGACCGTTGCTACCGGTGCCGTCGCCGACCCGACCCAAGGCCATTGGACAGATCTGGACTGGCGTTATTACATGTGTCGGTATTACCGAAATGTGGAAATGGTGGACGCGGAGGTGGGCCGTATCGTCAGCGCACTGGAAAACTCCCGCTTTGCCGACAACACGCTGCTGATATTCGCGTCTGATCATGGCGAAGGTCTGGCCCAGCATTATCACTTCGGGAAGGAATGCATTCTGGACCATTGTGTGATCGCCCCCTTGGTGCTGGTCTACCCGACGGTAAGCGGGCGTCGCGATACGACGCACATGGTCTCGAGCATCGATGTGACAGCAACGATTTGCGATTACGCCGGCGTGGATCCCCTGCCGGGTAGGCGGGGTCTGAGCCTGCGGCCCTTTGTCGAGGGCAAGCCCGCCCCCTCTTGGCGCCCGTATGCGGCATCGACCACCGCCAGGTCCCGCGAGCGGATCATCCGGACGCCGGAGCACAAACTCATCAATGACCGGGTGAACGGGAAATACGTCCTTTACGACCTCGTGATGGATCCTTGGGAAATGAGAAATGTCGTCGATGATCCGGCTTATGCCGGCACGCTAGCGCGGCTCAAATCCTTCATGGATGAAAACGAAGCTACCTATCGTTACGCCCCTCAAACAATCCGAATGCTCAAAATCTGGGAAACACACGGTGACGCCTACGACGCAGTAATTTACTGAGTCTCGCATAATACCGCGACAAATGCGGGGGGCCGGTGTAAGTTCGGCGGATGGCCACCATGTTTCGCCCGCGACGGGACTTTCACGGTTTGCAGTTGCGGCGGCAGCAGGCCGCGCAGCGGTTCGCCGCCGGCGACAGCCAGGCGGCCGTCGCCCGCCGGCTGCACGTCAGTCGCCAGAGCGTCAGCCGCTGGCATGGCCAATGGAAAATCGGGGGCGGGCCGGCGCTGCGCGCGGCCGGGCGGGCCGGGCGCAAGCCGCGTTTGTCGGCCGAACAGCGCGACCAGCTCGAGGCCGCGTTGCGCCGTGGTGCCCGGGCCCACGGCTTTCTCACCGAGTTGTGGACGCTGCCGCGGATCGCGCAGGTCATTGCTCGGCAGACTGGCGTGCGTTATCATCCCGGCCATGTCTGGAAACTTCTGCGGGCGTTGCACTGGACGCTGCAACGGCCGGCCCGGCGCGGGCAGGAGCGCAATGAGGCGGCGATCCGCCAGTGGGTGCGGACGCGCTGGCGGTAAAAAAAACGCCTGCCGCCGGCAC
>CAZAFS010000031.1:0-18051 GCA_964484165.1 uncultured Opitutaceae bacterium
CGGCGTCAGGCAGGTGTTGTCGACAATCAGCGGCACGCCGACCTCGCGCGCGATCTTCGCCACCTCGGCAAACGGGAAGATGTTCAACGCGGGGTTGCCCAGGCCCTCGCCGTAGAACGCCTTGGTGTTCGGCCGGACGACCTGGCGGAACGCATCGGGATCCTGCGCGTCGACGAACGACACCTCGATGCCGATCCTGGGCAGCGTGTAGTGGAAGAGATTGTAGGTGCCGCCGTAAAGCTGCGACACGGACACAATATGGTCGCCGGCGCCGGCGATGTTCAGGATTGCGTCGGTGATGGCCGCCTGCCCGGAGGAGTGGGCGAGGGCGCCGGATCCGCCTTCGAGCGCGGTCAGGCGCTGCTCAAAGACATCGGTCGTCGGATTCATGATCCGCGTATAGATGTTACCGAGTTCCTTCAGGGCAAAAAGGTTCGCCGCGTGCTCGGTGTCGCGGAAAACGTAGCTCGTCGTCTGGTAGATCGGCACGGCGCGCGCGCCGGTGGTGGGATCCGGCGTCTGGCCGGCGTGGAGGGCCTTGGTCCCGAGTCCTTTGAGGTTCATGGCGGTAAAGACTGGTATCCTAGGTGGCCAGGGCCGGAAAGCAACCGGGGCGCGTCGGAATTTGTGTCATCCGCGAACGGCGGGGTCACCGGGGACGCGGCGCGCGGAGTTTTGACGCGCGGGCGCCCGGCGGTAGGATGGCGGCATGCCTGAGCAGAACGCGGCGGCGGGGCGCACGGTGCCCGCACCGTGGCGCCAGTGGGGCGCCGACCTTGACGCGCAATCGATCCAGCAGATGCGCGACGCCTGCGCGCTGCCGGTGAGCGTGCGCGGCGCGCTCATGCCCGACGCCCACGTCGGCTATGGCCTGCCCATCGGCGGCGTGCTCGCGACCGACCGGGCCGTGATCCCGTTTGCCGTCGGCGTGGACATCGCCTGCCGCATGAAACTCTCGGTGCTCGACCTGCCGCCGGCGGGGCTCGACCGGAACCGCCAGCCGCTGGCCCACGCGCTGGAGACGGAGACGCGCTTCGGCGTTGGCGTCGAATTCAAGCAACGGCGGCAGCATCCGGTGCTGGACGAGGACTGGAATATCAGCCCGGTGACACGGCATTTCCGCGACAAGGCGTGGGCCCAGCTCGGCACGAGCGGCAGCGGCAATCACTTTGTGGAGTTCGGCCTGCTCACGGTGATGGCGCCGGATCTCGGGCTCGCACCGGGCGAATACCTGGCGCTGCTGAGCCACAGCGGCAGCCGCGGCACGGGCGCGCAGGTGTGCGAGCATTACAGCCGCGTCGCCCGCCAGCAGCGGCCGGAATATGGCCGGCTGGCGTGGCTGTCGCTCGACGAGGCCGAGGGAATGGAATACTGGGCGGCGATGGAACTCATGGGCCGGTATGCCTCGGCCAACCACGCGTGCATCCACCGGCACATCGTGCGCCGCCTCGGCGCCGAGGTCCTGTGGGGAGTCGAGAACCATCACAACTTTGCCTGGAAGGAATCCCATCCGCTCGACCCGGCTGGCACGGGCGCCGCGCGCGAGCTGATCGTGCACCGCAAGGGCGCCACGCCGGCGGGTCGGAACGTGCTCGGCATGATTCCCGGTTCGATGGCCGCGCCGGGATTTGTGGTCCGCGGCCGGGGCAGCGAGGCGGCGCTGTGCTCCGCGGCGCACGGCGCCGGGCGGGTGATGAGCCGGGCGCAGGCGCACCGCACGTTCACCTGGAAGGACGCGCACCCCGTGCTCGAGTCCGCGAATGTCACGCTGCTCTCGGCCGGCCTCGACGAGGTGCCGATGGTCTACAAGGACATCCACGCGGTGATGGCCGCGCAAGATGACCTGGTGGAAATCCTCGCGCGCTTCGATCCGCGCATCGTGAAGATGGCGCCAGCGGGCGAGAAACCCGAGGACTAGAGCCGCGGCGCGCTCGCCGTCAGTGAGTTGGCGGCGCCAGCGCGCTCGCCTTGCGGTTGTTGGCCGGCACCTGGTCGATCACGCCGGCGGGATTGGCCAGTTGGGTGCGAAACACCATGCCGGAATTTGCCTTCAACTGGCTTTGGTCGACGGCCATCGCGACCACATCGGAGGCGCCCGGACCGAGCAGGGGAATCGAGTAGGTGGTCGTGGTGCCACTGGCGTCGACGCTCAGCACCATGCCGCCGATGCCCTGCCCGCCGCGGTTTTGGATCACGAACTCCATCTGCCCGGTGGCGGCATCGTAGTAATGGCTGGAGATGGCGGTGTCCACATACAGGGGATTGTTGCGGTTCATGGCCCAGCCGAGATTGACCACGCCGTCACCATAGTTCGGATCGGGGCCGGGCGCGCCGCCATCGCTGGCGTAATGCTCCAGCACCTGCGCCGCCTGGGTCGCGCTCATCCCCGGATTGGTGGACATCAGCGCCGCGATGGCGCCGGCGGCGAGGGGCGCGCTGGCGGAGGTGCCGTCGAAGGAAACCCGCTCGCCGCCGAGCCAGGCGGTCTGGACGCCGTATCCCGGCGCGGTCAGTTTCAGCTGCGCCCCGGCGTTGGAAAAATAGACCTGCTGCTCGACTGCGTCGGTCGCGCCGACGGAGACGACGCGCGGGTCGGCCGCCGGCCAGGTGAGTTGCGCGGCCTGGTCGTTGCCGGCCGAGGCCACAATGACCGCGCCGCGCTGGATCGCATAATCGATGGCCTGGGTCAGCGTGGGGCTGGTCTCGTAGCCGCCAAGGCTGATGTTGATGACCTGTGCGCCCGCCTCGGCCGCGGCCAGGATCGCCTGCGCGATGGTGAAGACGTCGCTCTGGGCGTTGGCGTCCGTCACGCGGATGTTGAGGATGTCGGCGGCGGGGGCCACCCCGGGGGCGTCCGGCGCCGCGCCGGCGGCGAGCGCCGCGACCGCGGTGCCGTGGCCGTCGTCGGGTCCGCCGCCGGCAGCGGTCCCGAGGCCGATGTCCAGCGACCGCAGGCGTCCCGTTCCGAACGTGCTGTCGGGCGCCACGCCGCTGTCGAGCACGGCGATGGTGACGCCGCGGCCCCACTGGCTGTGGTCGCCGGTAACGCCGAGAATCGCCAGCGCGTCGTTGCCCACGGGCACGAGATTCTGCGGCGGCCGGTCCTGTTTGGGTGGCGTCGCCGGAATGGCGACGTAGTAATTGGCGCCGACCTCGGTGTAATCGCCGCCATTGGCCAGCATGTCGCTTTGCAGGCCGGCGAGGGAATCGTAACGCACGCGCACGGTGAGGAGCGCATCCAGCTGCCCGAGGATGGTGAGGCCCAACTGCGACGCCCGGGCGAGGAACCGCCGGTAGGCCTCCGCGCTTGCGAACGTCAGCACGGCCTCGTGCGGCCGCGCGCCGGTTTCGCGCGGCAGCTGGAGCAGCGCGGCCAGCAACGGGGTCGCGGGCAGCCCCGGACTCCGGTCAATGCCGGCGGGGGCGGTCGGACCCCCGGGCGCACGGTCGGCCGGGGCCGGGGCGGCCGATTCCGGCACGGGGCCGGCGGGCGGCTCGTTGCCGCCGCTCGCGCCATCCCGGGTGACCAGCCAGATCAGAAGCAGCAGGGCGGCGGCACAGCCTCCGGCGAGGGGAATGACGTGGGAAGAGCGCTCGCTCATGGCAACGGCGGGGCGGTTGGCAGCGGATCACGAAATCTTGCGGGACAGGCCAGGCACGATTCTCAGACGCGAGGGTGGGGCGGAAGTTTCAATCGGGGCCGCCTTTTACGGCTGGCGGCGCGCGGCTACAGGTGGCGGCAGCGATGGATCTGCCAGGAATTCCACAGATTGTGCCAGACGACGTAGCACGTGGGCCCCAGGGCCACGAGCGGGCTGGCGTAGGCGAGGGCGAGGTAAATGGTGAACGACGTGTTCTTCTGCCCGAGCGACTGGCTGGCTTCGCGGGCGAACTCCCGCCCGCCCACCACGCTGCCAAGCGCGAAGTTGGCGGCGCACACGACGGCGGTCGTGACGGCGATCTTGCCGAGGACGCCGGGCGGAAGGTCCGGCTGGGTGCGCAGGAAATGCGAGCCGTTGGCGGTGACCAGGAAGAGAACGGCCACCCACAGGCCGAACGAAATGTCGCGCAGATGCCGGGGCCATTGCGCAACCGGCGCATAAACCCGGCGCAGCAGCCACGCCGCGCCCATGGGCGCAAACACCACCAGGCCGACGCTGCCCAGGACCTGGACGAAAACCGACGGCGTGGTCCGCCCGAGCACGAGCGGCAGCATTCCGGGCAGCAACGCCGCGATGCTGATGTTGGTCACGAGGAAAGCTGTGATCACATATTCCACGCGTCCCCGCAGGAAACTGATGACCACCGGCGCGGCCGTGGCCGTCGGCGTGATGCCGGCGAAAAACGCGGCCAACGCGACGTCCCGTCCGCCCACCAGCCCGCCCAGGCCAAGGGCCGCAAAGCCCATCGCCACGTTGGCGGCCAGCAACGTCACATGGCTGCGACGAAGGGACTCGCGCGACAGCCGCGTTTCCAGAAACACCATGAACAGCATGCCCATGACGAGCCAGCGGATGGCCCCGGCCGCCGCGTATGCCTGGGGCACGAGCGCGCCAAGGCCCATGCCCAAGACGAGCGCGACGGTGCGAAGGAAACCCGGTTTCATGCTGGAAAAGGCCCCGACAGAAAGCGAACCGGCCCGGCGACGCAACGGTGCAATGCGGACACGGCCCCCCGCGGGCTGCTGCTGCTCGACGGCTCCGAGGCGCCAGCGGCACGGACCCAACGCGTCCGTTGACACCATCGGCCGGTTCTGGATGGATGAGCCGATCGTGAGGGTCCGCAGAAGGCTAGTGTTGGGACGCGGCGGTTGGGTGGCGGTGGCCTTGGCCGCCGGTTCCCTCGCGTGCGCAGCGGGGGCGAACGCGCCGGCGGCATCGCTCACCTGGATCCTCGACAGCTTGAAGTTGGTCGGCGGGCACGCCCCGCTGGTCCTGGGGGCGCCACAGGTGACGGCCGGCGAGCCAGGAATCCACTTCAATGGCAGGGGCGACGGCTTGATTCTGCCGGTGAACCCCCTCGCCGGAGCGACGGAATTCACGATCGAAGCCTTGATTCAACCGGCCGCCGACGGGGAGCCCGCCCAGCGGTTCCTGCACATCGAGGATGAGCACGGCAATCGGACCTTGATGGAGATCCGCCTGTTGGCCGACGGCCGCTGGTGCCTCGATACGTTTCTGCTGTGCGGAGACAACCGGCTGGCGCTCATCGACCACAGTCGTTTGCACCCGGCCGGGCGCTGGCATTGGGTGGCCCTGCGCTGTGACGGCCGGCGGATGGACCACTTTGTCGATGGCGTGAAAGAGGGGGAGGGCACCGTGGTTTTCACTCCCTTCGTGGGCGGCCGGATGTCGCTCGGCGTGCGCCTGAATCAGGCCTTCTGGTTCGAGGGCGCAATCCGTGAAGTGCGCTTTTATCAAGTGGCATTGGCCGAGGACCGCTTGCAGCGGCTCCCGTGAACGCCTGAAACTTGGAGCCACCGATCGGCGCTTTACCGACCGGCGGCGGCGGAGTCCGGCAGGACGATGTGGTTGTTCAGCCGCGTGATCTCCAGCAACTGTTCGTCCGGATCGATCTCGACGGAACCGCCGGCGAGCCGGGTTCCGCCCGGAAGGTGCAAGGTCACCTCGGTGGTCTTGGGCTGAAGGTCGATCGGGGCGGCCAGAGCGGGGACTACGGCCGACGCCACAACCGAGCCATCGGCGCTCTTGATCACGATTTTGGCCTCCGGGGCCGGCACCGAACCGAGACTGTGCACTTTCACGGTCACTGAGCCATCTTGCCAGGTCACGTCGTCGTTGCTGATGCCGAGGTCGGGGCGCTGCCAATAAGGCATGCCGGGGGTCTTCAGCTTGAAAGTGAGCACAGTCGTCACGTGCGGGGCGAACGTGAGCTCCAGCGAACGCGAGCGCTCGAATCGGGCCATGCGCGACTCCGCCGGCTGGTCGGCGACGTCGTCGTTGTTGGTGTCGACGCCCTGGGTGATCTCCCAGAGGCCGGGAGCGATATTCCAGCCGGTCATGGTGGCGTGCACCGGCGCGTTCTCGAGGTTGTAGGCGACGACCTTGAAGCTGGTGGGCGTCGCGTCAGGAATGAGGATGGCGACGCTCTGGTCGTTGGCGGGCGCGGCGAACCGCCAGCTCACGGTGTGGCCGGGGTAGAGTTCGTTGCGCAGGAGGGCGACGCCGCCGAGCCGGGCGCGCTGCAGCTCGGCGTAGGGCACGCCCACGCGATCGATCCAGAGGCTGCCCTCGGTGTTGATGTAGTCGAGCAGATCGCACTGCTCGATTTGCTCGGCGTAGAGGCGCTCGAGGTGGGATTTGTCGCCGGTGAGCTGCCAGAGAAAGTGGCCGCTGGCGGTGTAGCGATAGGAATTGGAGCGGGCGCTGCCGCGGCCGTCATTCGGCCGCGTGTCAAGCGGCTGACCGCGCTCGCCCTCGACCATGCGCCGGCCGAGGTCATCGCGTTCGCCGAGCCAGTCCAAGGCATTGGCGTTGACCGCCATGATCCCGCTGACGCCCTCGTCGAGAATCGGGGCGAGGTACTTGCGATCGCCGGTCCACCGCCAGGCGCTCCAGAAGACGTGCCACGGGAAATAGCCGCGCGTGGCGTGGGCGTCCTTGTCGTCCGCGAAATGGATCGCGGTGGGCAATTCATACCGGCCGTCGGGACCCACTTTGCGGTGGGCCAGCAGGCCGTCCGCCAGCTCGAGGAGGACCTTTTTGGCGGCCGGGTTGCCGTCGTAGTCCACCAGCAGTTGTCCGGGCTGGAGTACGAGGTTGGAATAGGCCTTCGAGTAGCCCCACGGATCCTCGGTGGCCATTTTCCGACCGTTGTAGTAGGAGGTGCGGAAATGCCGGTGGCCGGCGGCGTTGACGCCCGTGATGCGCTCGATGCCGCGCTCAGTGACCATGGCGCGCTCGAGCTGCGTCGGGTTGCCGTAGTCGAGGATCAGGTTCGCGCTGAGGCAGTCGATGCCTTCCTCGTAGCTGTGCAGCTCGTCGGCCTGGATCGTGCAGAGGCCGTCGGTGAACATGCCGTTCCGGAACGCCGCCTCGAGGAGGCGGTGCAGTGAAAGTTTCAGCTTGTCCGGATCGCACCCCATCAGCGCCACGCCCGGCCAGGTGTTGAGGAGGTCGACGTCATCGGAGATGCCGCCGCCGAAATCGCCGTAGTCCGACTGGCGGTGGTCGATGTACCAGTTGACGAAATGCTTCACCCGGCCCAGCAGCTCGACCTGGCGGAAGGCCCAGAGGGGCACGCCCGGAGGCGGCACCGGCTGCTGATAGGGCGGATGCGGCCAGTCGAGGGCGACCGCCGCATACTGGCGGCCCAGCCGGTGGTCCGGATCCACGCGCAGGAGGTCGGTGAGATCGGCCTCGAAGCGGTTCCATAGATTGAATTTGGCGTTGTGCGGATGCTCCTCGACCAGCATCGCGTAGCTGTCCCGCGCCTGCGTGAAGCGGTCGAGCTCGTGCTCGGCCAGGGCGGCGGCCCGCGGCTTGAAGACCAGTCGCACCTCGGCGCCCGCGAGCGCCGTGACGTTGAAGTCGGCCCCGGCCCCGGCGATCGTTAGCCAGAGGCCCTTGCCCGCGGGCAGGAGCCGGTCGCGGAGGTCGAGCCACACGGTTTTCGCCTCGCCCGGCTTCACGCTGAACGTGAAGTCGCACATGTTGCGCATCGGCCAGAGCGGATCCTTCACCTGGATGTTGAGCGGGAAGAGATCGCCGTGCGTGGGCCGCACGGGCAGCGCCGGCAGGTCGATGGCGATGCCATCGAGCCCGTCCGTGAGCTGGTCCCAGGTATCGGGAATCAGGACGTGGACCAGCGGCAGGGACCGGGGCGGCGGCCCGGAGGGTTCCGCCTTCGGTGCGCGGCCGGCTTCGGCGAAAAGCATCGCACGTTCGTCAGGTTCAAACCGGCCGAGGATGAAGGAGAGCAGCGAAGCGAGGCCCGGCTCGTCGGGCGCCGCGGGAGTCAGGAAGAGCCGGAAGGTGAATTTCCGGCTGCCGGCGGGCTCACGGCCCGCCGTGACGTTGTAGGCGGCCAGCTCGCCAATCGGCTCCTCCTGCGCGACGTTGGTGAAACGAATTTTCCGGCCGGTGAGGGCGCCGGCGAAAGTGTGGATGGTCTTTTCCTGTCCCTGCGGGCGTACGAAGAGCGTCGACTCGGCCTTGGCGGCGTAGGCGGTTTCGTTGTCCGAGGCGACGGGCAGCAATTCCATCTTGCCCCAGGCCGCCCCCGAAATCTCGAGGTGATTCCACGGCTCGCCGGGCATGATGAACGTGATCGCCTGGCCGGACTGCACGTAACAATCCCAGTCGGGTAGCTGGAAATAATCATTGCGGCCGGGCAGGCGCGAGCGGTTGTAGACGCCCGGCCACGTCGTCTCGCGGATGCCGTCGCAGGCCTTCCACCACCAGCGTTTCATATCGTAGGCGTCGTGGATCTCGACTTTGCGCACGCTGATCGCGGGACCGGCATAGTACGGCGGCGGGTCGCCGCCCCGGTTCCACCCATAGCGCCACCCCCATTCATCGCGCCACTGGGCGTCCGTCAGGTCGCGGGCCGGCAGCGGGGGCAGGCCGGTGATCGCCTCGCCCCGGGCCAGCGTGGCGACGTTCGCGTCCTCGAGCATCCGGTCGTAGATGCGGACCTCATCGATGTCGCCGCCGCGGACGAAATTGTAGTCACTCTGCACGTTGTACGGACTGATGATACGCGAGTGCGGCCCGAACTGGTCGAGCGCCACGTTGTACACGGCGCTGGTCTCGACCTTCGCGGCGAGTTGGCCGTTCACGTAGAATCGGATGCCGCGCGTCTCGTCCCACGCAAACGCCAGGTGCGTCCACTCGCCCGGGCGCGGAAACGGTTGCAGCGTGACCGACACGCGGGTGCGGGCCAGACTGGCATCGGTCACGAACGCGTCAAACCCGTGGCCGTTGTAGTCGATGCGCAGCCACACCATGTCCCAGCTGGAGTGGTCGCCGAAGCCGACCCGGAAGAGGGGAAACGGGGTCGGACCGACCGGATAGCGCGAGCGCCAGAAGAACGAGAGCGTGCCGCGTTGCGCGTAGATGTTGCCCGGCGCCCACCACGCGAGCCGCTGGAGGTCGCCGCACTGCAGGGCGGGACCCTTGGCGCCGTCCGGGATGACCTTCACCTCGTGGTCGAAATTGGGCGCAGGCGTCCCGGCGGCAGAAAAATCGGCGGTCGTGCCATGGTCGGCGGACAGATAGAACAGGAGCCCGGTCTCGGGTGCGGCCGGTTCCGCCGCCCCGCCGGCGGAAATGGCGGCAGCCACCAGGCCCAGGCAGGCCATCAACCGGCAACGGCGTGCGAGGCCGGAAGACGGGGTCATGGACTCGGGAATGGTTTGGCCCGCTGGCACAGCTGCAGCGGCACGCCCCACGGGTCGCGCACCATGATCAGCAATGAGCCGTCGGGCAGCGGCTCCTCCAGAAAGAGACGGGCGCCGGCCTTTTCCAGCCGCCGGCACTCGGCCCGCGCGTCGGCGGCCACAACCGCGAAATGAAACACCAGCGGAGGCTGCGCGGCGTAATCGGGCACGGGCGCCTTGGGATTGGTGTACAGTTCCACGATCACGCGGCCGGTCTCATCGGCGAGAAAGTGGGTGTAGGGCGGGTCGTCGCGCTGGCGCACCACCTTGAACCCGACTTGTTCCACATACCAGCGGCTCATGGCGCGCGCATCCGGAACGTTGAGGGCGAAGTGCTCGAATTTCATGGGCGGAACGGGGATGATTGAGCTTGGGTGGGCCGGGGCGCTGGCGCGAGTCTGCAGTGCGAGGTCGGCTGCAGTATAAGTCACCGGCGCCGCCGGGTCCAAGCAGGCCGGCCGGCGGGTGAAGACACCGGGGCGGCCGGCGCTATTACGGCGGCCGGGATGAACGGCACGCCGCTAAGGGCCGGGGCGGCCGGGCGGGGGCTTGGCTTTCGGGGTGGTCGGTGGCGTGAACAGCGCCTCGACGGTCAGGTGCACCATGTCCGCGGACGCCCTCATGAACGCCGTGGGACGAACACAGCTGGTCGTGGCCATGATGCGATCGGAGCCGGCATCGCGCACCGTGAGGCCGAGGGAGATCAGGGAGTCCTTGAAATCCCACTCCCAATGATCCTCGTAGATGATGTACGCCGTGGCGGTCGACGGCATGAGGGTGAGCGGGCCGCTCTCCGCCTGAATGCCGCGGGCCTGCAACTCCCGTACGATCACCGCATCGAGGCCGTGATTGTCGTTCAAATTCTGCTGGACAAAAACGTGCTTCAGCCGGCTCAGGTCGGTTTTCGGCTCAACGTGGGTCTCGAGCGTCGAGCAGCCGGCAAGCAGCGACGCCGCGACGAGCGGAAGGGAGGCCAGTTTCATGAGGGACCAAGACACGGAGGACGACAGTAGGTTTACCGGCGTCCGGCCGTTCCGCGAGCACGAACCGGCGTCGGGCCGGGCCAACGGAATCCAAACCGGGTCAGGACCGCCGCGTCCGTCCGCCCTGCTGGAAATATGCGCAGTGCGTGAAACAAAGGGGGGGATTGGCGCGTCTAATCCTCGGTCAGCGCCAGAACTTCAACCAAGGTCCATCCATGAAGACACCCGGAATTTTTCCAAGCATGCTGCTGGCCGCGATGGTCGGCGCTGCGGCATTCACCACGGCCGAGTTGCGCGCCGATCCGCGGGTCGACGTCGGCGTATCCATCGGCGTGCCGCTGCCGCACGGCTACCTCGATGTCGTGGTCGGCCGGGAGCACTACTACGCGTATCGCGGCACGTTCTACCGCCGGGGACCGCACGGCTACGTGGTGGTGCGCGCACCGCGCGGAGCCATCGTGCGGGAACTGCCGCCGCACTTCGCCCGCGTCCATGTGGGGAGCGTTGTCTATTACCGCTACGGCGACGTCTACTACCAGCAGGTGCCGCAGGGCTACATGATCGTCGAAGCCCCGACGGTCGTGCGCACGCCGCCGCCGCCCGCCGACGAGTATCAGTCGGTGTGGGTGGGCAACACCGAGTTCCTGTTCAAGGACGGGCAGTTCTTCCAGAAGACCCCGGACGGCATGGTGTGGACCCCGGCGCCGCTGGGAGCGGTGACGAAAGCGCTGCCGGCCGACGCGACCAGCGTTTGGTACCAGGACATCGAGTATTTCGAGTGCGACAACGTGTATTTCCGCAAGACCCCCGAGGGCTACAAGGTCGTGCCCCAGCCCTGGAAGTAGTGGCTCCACTCCAGCCCGGCGGCGACCTGCCGCCGGGTCTTCTGGGTTTGGTCGCGCCGGGCGGGCAGGCGCTCAGGATTTTTTCACCTTCCACGCCGCGTCCATGAGTTCCACCGAGTAGGCCTCGGGCACGACGCCTTCCGAGGCGTAGACGTACAGGGCGCAGCGATAAATATCATTGGCAACGCCGGCCGCGTAGCTGAACGCTATCACTCCCAGGAGCCAGGCTAAACCGAGGGGCACGAGCAGCATCGGCCGATGCGCCCAGAACGCGAGCACGCCCACGCCGAGGAGGAGAAGGAACGAGCCCAGGAGCAGGAGCCCCGAGGCCAACCCGACGCCGACGTAGCCGATCAGGGCCTCGCCCCAGGTTTTCTTGAGCGTGGTCGTCGAATTCTTCAGGAGGGTGAGCGGATTGGCGTTCCCGTCGCGGATCATCACGGGAATCACGAAGACCGAAGCGACGCTCCAGGCCATGCCGACAAAGCGCATCACGAGCCGCCCGATCCAGCCGAAGCGTTCCTCGAGGGCGCGGATCAGCAGGCCGACCGCGCCGGCAAACAGGCTCCAGAGCAGGATCGAACGGAGGCGGCGGCGGGCAAAGCCCAGGCCCGCGCGGATGGAAACCCGCTCCCCGGCCAGGGCCTTGATGATCTCGTTGTAGAACGCCACGTTGAAAAACGTGGCCGAAATCATCGCGACGAGGTAGATCGCCAGGAGATAGAGGTAGAGCACGAGCTTCGGGTGCCAATGCTGCGTGTGACCGTCCCCGGGGACCAGATTGCCCCAGCGGGTGGCCACCGCCAGCCAGTGCGAGGAGGTGCCCCAAGGGTGCCCGGTGGGCAGCAGGACGGCGGGGGCGAAAAAGAAGAGCGCAATCGCCACCGTGCAGCCGAAGGTCACCAGCGGAAACAGCAGCAACTTGGGATTGCGGGCCATGACCTGGAGGGAATTTCGGAACACCTGCCAGCTGCGGCGGAACTTGTGGGAACTAAGCATGGGATTTCCTCTGGTTGATATGGTGGATGAGTTCTTCAAGGGGAATGCCGTGGCTGCGGGCCTCGGCCGCAAACCGGGAGCTTAGCTCGGCCAGCATGGCCTGCTTCTGCCGCGCGGAGAGGGTGGGGATTTCCGATCGGGGCGCCACGAAGCATCCGCTGCCATGCTCGGTGGAGATGAGCCCCAGGTGGGCGAGTTCGCGATAGGCCCGGGCCACGGTGTTGGGGTTGACGTCGAGCTTCTGGTGCAGCGCCCGGATGGTGGGCAGCTGGTCGCCGTCGGCCAGCCGGCCCTCGGCGATCTCCGCCTCCACCCGGTGCACGATCTGCTTGTACACCGGGATGCCGGAGTGAAATTCCAGCGTCCAGGGAGCGGAGAGGAGGTGCATAGTGTACTAATACAGTAGTACACCTGGCGTCCCGTCAACTCTTTTCTGAAACATCGCCCCGCCGGGCGGGGGACGGCGGGGCGGAGCCGGCGGCTATTTCCCTCCGTCCAGGGCTTTGAGGGCCGCGGCCGCCTTGTCAGCGGCGTCCCAGTTGTCGAAGCCGAAGTAGCCGACGAACTGCCGGCCCACGGCCACGGCGGTGACGCCGCGCAGGTTGACGCCGGCCCCGGCGATCGCCTTGGCCAGCTGCGCCCCCATGCCCGGGCGGTCCGGGCCCTCCACCTTGAGCGTGGCGATGCGCCGGCTTTCCTGGAACCCCACGGTGGCCGCGGCGGCCAGCACCTTCGGGCCCGCGAGCGGCGTGACGAAGGCCACGCCCGTTCCGGGCTGGTCGGGTTGCCGGCGGGCGATCACACACTGCAGGTTGGCGCCGGCGGCGGCGATGGTTTCCATGACCTTGGCCAGACCTCCCGGTTGATCCTGAATCTCGACGGCCCATACGTCCGTTTTGGTGACTTTCAATGCCATGACGAACCTCCTCCTTTGAATTGCGGTTTTCCGGACTTCCGCCTGTTACCAACGTCCCGCCACGAAGGCAAACCGACAGTCGCGGCCGACCAACCGGCCGCGACCCGCAGGCCAATGCCGCGGTTTCGCCGTCTTGGACGGGCCGCCGTCAGCGCCGGTCGAGTTCTCGCAGCGCCGCCCCGGCGGCCGCCAGGTTTTCGGGCTTCATCTCCGTGTAGTTGCGCGAGAGGATGATGCCTTGGGCGCCGCCGCGGAACACCGCCCTCACCGCCGCCTGGACGCCGTCCGGCGTGCAATGACTGGCGCCGGCAGTCACGGGCACGTCGATGTCGATGCCGGGCCAGATCTGCGTGGCCGCGCCGCCCACGCCTTCGACCGCGCGCCGCGTCTCGCGCTCGACATAATCGGCCGACAGTCCTGTCGCGGCGAGGCGGTCGTAGGGGGTCTCTCCGTGATAGTTGAGCTGTTGATAAAGGACCTCGAGCGTCGCCTCCGGCGGCAGGTCGCCCAACGCACTGTGGCGGGCCCCGTTCACGAAATCGACGAAGCGGCCGCCGGCGACATTGTTGTAGAGCGCCGGCCGGAGGAAATCCGCGTATGCGGTCATGGCGGCGAAATCCTCCTCAGCGCGTTGGAACGGGCTGAACGACATGTTCTGCCAGACGTGCCAGCCGACCGGCAGCGCCGGGTTGATCGACTTCACCTTGCGGTGGATCGCCGCCTGCAGGGCGTGCCGGCTGCTCACCCAGAGGTTGGCCCACGCCAGCACCTCGGGGTAGGCGAGCAGGAGGCGCCAGGTGGCCGTGAAATATCCGTCGCGGGGCCGCTCGCCGGCGCGGTTGGCCCGCACGAACTTTTCGATTTCGCCGAATCCCCGGCGCGCCCGCTCGACGTCGATGCCGAGCTCGCGTCCCTTCTTCTGGCAGAACTCGCAGAAGCAGGTCGTCCGGCCCGGATCGACGCCGCTGCTCTGGGAAAGATTGAGCGTGTTGAGCAGCCCGCTCTGGCGCTCCGAGCCCCACATGATGCCGCCGAGCTCATAGGAGCGGGCGTAATCCTCGACGAGCCCCAGGGTGAAGGCTTGGTAGTACGGATTGTTGTGGCACGGACCGCCCGGCTGCCGGTCGGAGCGGCGGCCATGGTGGTCGACGGTGTAGAGCGCCTCCCAGTGCGGCACCGTGGCGGGCCGCACGTTGTCCTCGAGGATGAAGGCGAAGGTGGCGATGCCGTGTTTGCGCGCGGCGGGGATCACCTGCGCCAGCACGTCGACGTCGCCGAACTCCGGCGCGCGCATGTCGGCGGAGGTCAGAGGCGTGTCGTGGTAATACTGCATGTGCGGAATGCCGTAGTTCCCGCCGTGGAATCCCGCCGTCGGGGGCACGCCGCAGCGGTGTGGCTCGTGGGTGTACGCAAAGGGAAACAGCGCCGTCACCCCGGCCCGCTGGCGCATATCGTCGAACAGCGCGTCAAGGTCCCGCTGCGCCAGGGGCGCGATGCTGATGGGCATGCCGATCATGGTGGGCTTCGCGACGGGGGCTGGGGGCGCGGCCTGCGCGCGCAGGAGCGGCTCGGCGGCCAGGGCCGCGCCGGCGCCCACCGCGGACATCTTGAGGAATTCACGGCGGTTCATGCTCCCACCATTGCATATTGGCCGAATGGCTCAAGCCGGCGCCGCAGGGCCCATCCGGCCGGGTCAGTTGCAGGGCCGGTCGAAGCATGCGATCGTCCTGGCTCAACCTCATTCGCGGAAAGGCGTTCAGATCATGAAAGTGGCAATCTTGGGCACGGGCGACGTCGGACAGGTGCTCGGAGCGGGCTTTGCGGGACTGGGACATCAGGTGAAGATGGGTTCGCGCGATCCCCGGCAGGAAAAGGTCCTGGCTTGGGTGAAGACGACCGGCGGGAGCGCGTTCGTGGGTACGTTCGCGGAGGCTGCAGCGTTCGCCGAACTGGCGGTGCTGGCGACCCTCTGGCAAGGGACCGAAAACGCGTTGCGTCTCGCCGGGCCGAAGAATCTGGCAGGCAAGATCGTCATCGATGCCACGAATCCGCTCGATTTTTCCCGCGGCATGCCGCCCGGGCTGGCTGCGACCCCCGCCGGATCCGGCGGGGAACAGGTGCAGCGCTGGCTGCCGCAGGCGCACGTGGTGAAAGCCTTCAACACGGTGGGCCACCGGCACATGATCCAACCGCAATTTCCGGGCGGGCCGCCCGACATGTTCATCTGCGGCAACGACGCCGGCGCGAAGCAGACTGTGACGGGAATCCTCCGGGATTTCGGCTGGCCGACGGTTGATCTCGGCGGCATCGAGTGCTCCCGCTACCTCGAAGCGCTGGCGATGATCTGGATCCTGAATTTCCTGCGCACCCAGTCCGGAAACCACGCCTTCAAGCTCCTCCGGAGGTGAGCGCCTGCCGGGTGGAATTTTGCAACCGGTTGACACCTCAAATATTACAATCTATCTTCAATGAAAGGATGCAGCGCGAGTACCGCGGAACAAACCCCGGCCGCTGCAGGACTATTTTGACTGTGAAAACACGAATTCCCCTCCTCTTCACTTTGGCGCTCGCCCTGTTCAGCGGTGGGTGCGTCGGCACCGGCCCCAACACCCAGCAAGGTGCGGTGGCGGGCGGAGCCTTGGGCGCCCTGGCCGGCGCCATCATCGGCAACAACAGCCGCAGCCACAACGCGCTGGCGGGCGCCGCGATCGGCGGCGCCGTGGGCGCGGTGGCCGGCGGCACGATCGGCAACAGTGTCGATCAACAGAACGGCACCATCTACACTTCAGAGGAAGCGGCGACCAGCGACGTGGTCGTGCAGGCCCCGCCTCCTCCACCGCCCCCGCAGACCGAGGTCGTGGTGGCGCAGCCCGCACCCGATGTCGTCTGGATTTCGGGTTGCTGGGTTTATGAACCGCGAGGCTATGTCTGGATGCCGGGACATTGGGAACGGCCGCCGCCCCGTTACCGCCATTACGTGGCTGCGCACTGGCAGCGCCGCGGCGGTAGTTACGTTTACATCCGCGGCTACTGGCACTGACCAGAGCTGCGGGGCCGGTCAGTCTCGGAAGAGCAGCGGCGCGAATTTCGCGAGCAGGGGCCGCCAGGTTCGAAAGCTGTGCGCGCCGGGAATCTGCGTCCATGAATGGCGGACGCCCCGTTCCGTCAGCCAGGCGTCGAGCTTCTGGTTGACCCCCAGCAGCCCGTCCTGCTCGCCGCAGGCGAGCCAGAGCAGGCGCAGTTGCGCGTTGGTCGCCGCGCCGAGCGCGGGATAGGTGGCGGCAAAGTCGGTGTTGAGTCCGCCCGCGCCGAAGGCACCGACCCACGCGAAACGGTCGGGCGCATTGAGGCCGATGAAGAGCGATTGGGTGCCGCCCATGGAAAGGCCGGCGATGGCGCGGCCCGTGCGGTTAGGCGAGACGTGGTAAGCTTTCTCCACCTGCGGGATGACCTCTTGCAACAGGGCGTCGCGAAACCTGGCATGGCTGGTCTCATAAATGGCCTGAAATCCCGGAGTGCGCAGGCCCGCCCAGCCGCCGGCGAGCACCTCGGCGTTGCCATAGCCCCGGGGCATCACGATCACCATGGGCTTCGCCAGACCGCGCGCGATGAGGTTGTCGAGGATGACGTCCACCCGTCCCACCGTGATCCACGTGTCCTCGGCGTCGCTGTAACCGTGCAGGAGGTAAAGCACGGGGTAGGGCTCCGGCGCGGCCGGGTCATAACCGGGTGGGGTGTAGACCAGAAACGGGCACACGTCGCCAATGATGGCGGACCGGTACTGATGGCGGTGGATCACGCCGTGCGGCACGTCGTTGATCTCCCACGGCAGCATCGCCGGACCCGGCACGTGCACCTGGTTCTCGGTGCTGAAGAGGTTGTACTTGAGCACCGGATTGCCCGGATCGAGCACCCGGACGCCGTCGACGCTGAACGAATAAACGTAGATATCGGGCGGCAACGGTTCCGTCGTGACTGACCAGAGGCCGCGGCCATCTTTTTCCATGGCCCCATTCTTGACGCTCTCGCAGCGAACGGAAACCACCCGCGCCTCCGGCGCCAGCAGACGGAAAGTGACGCGGCCGTCCGCGTGGACCTCGGGGGAAACCACCGGCTGCGCGAAAACAGCGGGGCCCGCGGCGAGAGCGAAGAGCAGAGACAGGATTTTCATGGGTTTTCAGGGAACGGCGTCCCCACCATACGATTGGGCGGCGCAAAGGCAAAGGCGACGAAAACAGACCCCATCGGCACGCGGCCGATGGGCGTGGGGCCGGGTATCGACCGTGGCGGCGGTTTGACGGCTGGTGAAATGCGGCAAAGGGTGGAGGCATGTCTCCGGCCAAGCTGCTGATGCTGACGGGCGCCCCATCATGATTCCACCCGCCTCCACCGTCCGCGCCGCGGTGCTGGTCCCGGTCTTTCGGCGGGAGGACGGCGAACTGCGCGTGGTGCTGGTGCGCCGGGGAGAATGGGGCCCGCACGGCGGGCAACTCGCCTTTCCCGGCGGCAAGTGCGAACCGGGGGACGCGTCGCCACTCGCGACGGCGCTGCGCGAGGCGTACGAGGAGGTGGAAATCGCGCCCGGCGGGGTTGAGATCCTCGAATCGCTGCCCGCAATCGACACCCTGACCACCGGGTACCTGATCTTCCCGTTTCTCGCCCGCGTTCCCGCACCCGCGACTTGGCATTGGCAGGAGGGCGAGATTGCGGCGGTGCTCGAACTGAAGGCCCGGGATCTCATCGGCCCGGAGGTGCGCGGCGAGGAACTGATGCACTTCCCGACCTGGCCGGCGCCGATGCGCATCCCGTTCTTCCAAGTCGGGCCGCATCGCCTGTGGGGCGCAAGCTACCGCATTCTGGAGCCGCTGCTGCCGCGCCTGCTGGCCGGAGAATGGCCGGTGTAGCGGA
>CAZAFS010000032.1:0-17437 GCA_964484165.1 uncultured Opitutaceae bacterium
TGCAGGGGCAGCAGCGGCAGGCGGGCCGGTTCCTGGATCAGTGTGTTGCGGAAACGCGGCCAGATGATCTCGACCGTGTCGATCACGCCCTCGAGATACTGCTTCACCATGAACTCGGCGATGGCCTTGACCTCGCCGAACGGCACGCGGTCGTGGATCTGGAAATCGGCCAGCAGGGCGCGCCGGGTGTGGACGAGGAACTGCGAGCCCTTGCGGCCAATGACGGCGTACTTGGCCGGCTCCTTGATCTCCAGCACCAGGCGGAACAGGTTGCCGTTGAGCGGGCCGCAGAGGCCCTTGTCGGTGGTGACGAGAATGATGCCGCGGGTCCGGACCGGCCGCTGCACGAGGAACGGATGCAAGGTCTCGTCGACGCGGGTGGCCAGGGTGGCGAGCATGTCGGCCAGGAGCTCCGCATAGGCCCGGCCGGCCAGGGCGGCCTGCTGCGCCTTCTTCATTTTCGACGCCGCGACCAGCTCCATCGCCTTGGTCATCTGGCGGGTGTTGCGGACCGACTTGATGCGGCGGCGAATGTCGCGGGTGGAGGGCATGGATGGCGTCAGGGGCGGGCGGCGGGCCCGCGGGGCTCAGCCGGCGTACGTGCCTTTCCATTCTTCCAGCGCCTTCTTCAGCTCCATGTTGAGCGTGTCGTCGATGACGGCGCGCTGGCGGAGGGTGTCGAGCAGCGCGGTCTTGCGGGTGCGGAAGAAATCCTTCAGGTGGTCGGCGGCGGCGGCGACCTTGGTCACGTCGACGGGGTCGAAGTAGTTGTTCTGCATCGCCCAGAGGACGGCGGCCTGCAGCTCGATCGCCATCGGCTGGAAGGCGGACTGCTTGAAGAGCTCGACGATGCGCGAGCCGCGATCGATCTGGGCCTTGGTGCGCGCGTCGAGATCGGAGCCGAACTGCGCGAACGCGGCCAGTTCGCGAAACTGGGCGAGCTCCCCCTTGAGCTTGCCGGCGACCTGCTTGGTCATCTTGAGCTGCGCGGTGGAACCGACCCGCGAGACCGAGAGGCCGACGGACACGGCGGGGCGGACGCCCTGGTTGAACAGGTCGGTTTCCAGGTAGATCTGACCGTCGGTGATGGAAATGACGTTGGTCGGAATGTAGGCGGAGACGTCGCCCGCCTGGGTCTCGATAATGGGCAGCGCGGTGAGCGAGCCCTTGTCCGCCAGGCGGGCGGCGCGCTCGAGCAGGCGCGAATGGAGATAGAAGACATCGCCGGGATAGGCTTCGCGGCCCGACGGGCGTTTGAGGATGAGCGAAATCTGGCGGTACGCGACCGCGTGCTTGGAAAGATCGTCGTAGACGATGAGTGCATCCATGCCGTTTTCCATGAACCACTCGCCCATGGTGGCGCCGGCGTAGGGCGCGATGTACTGGTTGGCCGGATTGTCGGCGGCGGGCGCGGCAACCAGAATGGTGTAGTCCATCGCACCGGCGGCCTCGAGCGAGGCGATGGTGCGGGCGATATTGGAGTTCTTCTGGCCGACGGCGACGTAGATGGAATAGAGGGGACGAAACGCCGGATCCTTGGAGGCCAGGCCCTGGCGGTTGATGCGCGCCTGGTTGATGATCGTGTCGATGGCGATCGTCGTCTTGCCGGTGCTGCGGTCACCGATGATCAACTCGCGCTGGCCGCGGCCGATGGGAATCATCGAGTCGATGGCCATGATGCCCGTCACCACCGGCTGCGAAACGGGTTTGCGCATGATGATGCCCGGCGCGATCCGCTCGACGGGATAAAACTCCCGGGTCTCGATGGGCCCCTTGCCGTCCACGGGCCGGCCGAGGGCGTCGACCACGCGGCCGAGGAGCATCTTGCCCACGGGCACCGAAAGCAGCCGGCCCGTCGTGAACACCTCGTCCCCCTCCTTGAGCTGCGTGACCTCGCCCAACACGACGCAGCCGACCTCATCCTCCTCGAGGTTGAGCGCAATGCCGATGGCGTTCCCGGGGAACTGGACCATTTCATTGTACATCACGTCGGAAAGGCCGTCGACCTTGGCGACGCCGTCGGCGACGGAGCGAATGGCGCCCGTGTTCTTTTTGACCGCCTTGGTGGAAAGCTGGGCGATCTGTTGTTCGATTTGTTCGATGACGGTGCTCATGGGCGCGACGCGCAATTGAAAGATGGACTGATCGGGGCGGGGCAAATCAGCCGGCGGGAGCCAGGGCGGCGAGCTGGCCGGCAATGGAGGATTCGTAGAGATCGTCCCCCAGCCGGATGCGCAGCCCGGCGATGAGGGCGGGATTGGGCTGCGCCACGGCGGTGACCGGGCGCTGGTATTTCCGGGCCAGCGCCTCGGCGACGCCGCGCAGGAGGGCGTCGCTGACGGCGCCCGCATGTTCCACGACGGCGTGGTTGCGCGCCAGCTGGCGGGCGACGAGGCGCCGATAGTGCTTGAGGACGGCGAGCCACTGCCGCGGCGGATGCGCGGCGAGATAGGCCAGCACGCCTTCGACCCGCGCGGCGGAGATCTGTCCCTCCTCCAGGCTCAGGCGGTAGAGCTGCCGGGCCAGGCGCTGCGATTGTTTGCTGGGATGCATGAAGCGGGGGCCGTAGGCCCGCGGGATTCTAGATGACGTTGATCTGCCGGGAGGCGGTCTCGTTGTATCGGGCGCGCTCTTCGTCAGTGAGCTCCTTGGCGAGCACTTGTTGCGCGGTCTGGACGACCAAACGGGCCACCTCTTGGCGGGACTGCTCGAGCATCTTCTTGTGCTCCGACGCGATCGTTTGCTGCGCCTTGGCGATCATATCGTTGGTGCGGGCGGTGGTTTCCTTCTGCTGCTGGTCGAGGAATTCCTTGGCGGTCTTGCGCGTCTCGTCGATGAGCCGGGCGCCGTCGAGTTGGGCCTGTTTGATGATGGCGGCGCTGTCCTGCTGGGCCTGCGCGAGTTTGGTCTTGGCCTCCTCGGCGAAGGTCAGGCCCGACTCGATCTGCCGCTGGCGTTCCTCCATGGTGGCGAGCACGGGTTTGAACGCGAACCTCCACAGCAGGACGGCCACGACGGAGAAACACAGGATCTGGGCCAGGAGCAGGGGCCATTCGATACCGAAGTCGGACAGGAGCTTCAGGAACTGCGAGAGCATGGCGGGAAAAAGGCCGCGCCGGGCCGGAGCACGCGGCGCGGGAGACCGGTTAGTGATTACCGAGGAAGATGGCGTAGAACGAGATCGCCTCCGCCAGCGCCATGCCGATGATGGACTGAACGAGAATCTTGCCCGAGGCGCCCGGATTGCGGCCGACAGCTTCGACGGCCTTGGTGCCGACGAGGCCCACGCTGATGGCGGAGGCGACGCAGCCGAAGGCACCCTGAATGTCTCTCAAGTTACCGGTGATTTCAGCGAGTACGTGGATCATATTTGGGTGGGTTGATGGTTGATTTCACAGCGTCCGCGCATGTTGGGGGGGGCACGGTCCCGCCGGGAAAGGGTCAATGCTGGGCGACGGGCTGGTCGGGGCTGGCGGGGGCATGGTCGTCGTCGCCATGGTTGCAGATCAGGCCGATGTACACGCTGACCAGCAGGGTGAAGACCAGCGCCTGGACAAAGCCGATCAGCAGTTCGAGGAAATAAAACGGCACCGGCAGCACCCACTTCTGCACGCCGTACATGGCGTGCATCAGGCTTTCGCCCCCCAGAATGTTGCCGAAAAGACGGAACGAGAGCGACACGGGACGGAACAGGATCGAAACAATCTCGATGAGCCCGACGCCAAAGAAAATCACAAACAGGAAGTAGTAAATGAGCGCGGGGATCTCGCGCCGGTCCGCCTTGTTGCCGAAAAGGTCATAGAACACCGCTCGCGGGCCGGCGTAACGCCAGATGAAATAGACCCAGCAGACCATGGAGACCACGGCGAGGGCGACGGTGCTGTTCATGTCGGCGTTGCCCGGGCGGATGAGGTCCATCCATTCGCCGTGGCGAAGCACCTTGATGGTGCCGACGCCAGGAAGCAGGCCGCTCCAGTTCTGGATGAGGATGTAGGTGAAGAGGCCCACCAGCAACGGGAAGACGGGCCGGACGACCTTGGGGCCCACGATGGGACCGACCAGATCGAGCACGCCCTGCACCAGGCTTTCGACAATGGCCTGGCTGCGCGTCGGGATGAGCTGGGGATTCCGCGTCGCGACCCGGATGATGATGATAAGAACGAGCGCGATGCTCCAGCTTGCGACCATACTGTTGGTCACGGGCAGGAGCCCGAGATGGAACAGGACCTCCGCTTTCGTCGACACGCCGCTCTCCGCGGCTGAGGCGGGCAGGATGGAAGCCAGAAGGAGGGCGGCGATCCCGAGTTTTTTGACCAAGCGCATCTTTTGCGGAGCGTGAGGAACCGGTTTGAAAAGGTTATGTGCTAGCCGAACGCTTTAATCGGCGTCAACCCCCGAAAGGGCAACCGGGGTGGGTCGGGTGAGGCATAAGCGCGCGTCTCGGGAATCTCGCCGAAAACTACTTATTTGTCACTGGATTTACGAGCATCCGGGGGCAAAAAAGCCGCGGCCAGCGAGTGGAAGATGGCGGCGCGCGATTGGAAGATGGTCGGGTGCTCGAAGCCAAACGGGCCGGGCGGAAGCAAACACCACGCCGGATGGGCGGCCACGAGGTGCGCGGCTTCGTCATAGTAGGGCTTGTAGTCGGTGCGAAAAAACAGGCGGCTCCCCTGCCCTGCGCGCGCGGCCAGCTCGTCCAGCAGCGCGGTCTTGAGCAAGCGGTTCTTGTGATGACGTTTTTTCGGCCAGGGATCCGGAAACAGCATGTAGATGTCGTGCAGGCGGGCGTCCGGCGGCAGCTCGCGCAGGAAATCCATCGCATCGCACCGGAGGAACCGCAGGTTGCCCAGACCGGCGCGATCCCGTTTGCGCCGCGCCTTCTCAATGCGCTCGAGGCGGAGATCAAGGCCGACGCAGAGGCGGTCGGGATGCGCGGCGGCGTAGGCCGTGAGGAAGTGGCCGTTGCCGCAGCCGATCTCCAGCACAAAACGTGGCGCGGGCGGCGGGACCGCGGCGGCCATGGTCGAGCGCAACTCCGCCAGGCGGGTGGAGCGGATGGCTTCAAAAATCTCGCGGGGCATCAGGCTCGAAGGCGTAAGCGGGCCGGCGCGGGCAGGCAAGGTTATGGGCGGCGGGGTCCGGGCCGACCGCCGGAAGGCCTTGGGGTCCCCGACCCTTCCCGTGGCGCTGCCGGCCGGCCGCGCCTCCGGTCACGATCATTGCCGCGGCAGGGTGAAATAGAACGCCGTTCCCTTCCCCAGTTCGCTTTCCACCCACACGCGGCCGCCGTGAAGCTGGACGATGTGTTTCACGATGCTCAGCCCGAGGCCCGTGCCGCCTTTGTCGCGGGAGCGTCCCTTGTCCACCCGATAGAACCGCTCAAAAATATGGGGGATATCCGCCTCCGGAATGCCGGGCCCGTTGTCACGCACACAGACCTCGACCTCGGAGCCGAGCGGGCGGGCGCTCACGTCAATGCGGGAACCATCCGGGGTGTACTTCAAGGCGTTATCGAGGAGATTCTCGCAGACCTGGATGATCTTGATGGAATCAACCGGGACCAGACCGACGGCCGGGTCGACGGTGAGCGAAAGGACGTGCTCGCCCGCCGTGGAACGGGCGCGCATGTCGTCCATGGCGCTGGTCAGAAGGTCGGCGAGCGGCGTTGGGTCGCGGCGCAGGCCGGGACTGCGCGATTCCAGGCGGGAGAGCGTGAGGAGATCTTCCAGTAGCGAATTGAGCCGGTCGGTGTGGCGATGGATGGTGCGGAGGAACCGGTCGCGGTCCCCCAAAGGCATGGTTTGGTGGCCGTCGACGAGCGTTTCGATGTAGCCCTTGATGATGCTGAGCGGCGTGCGGAGTTCGTGGGAAACATTGGCCACAAAATCCTTGCGGACGCTCTCGAGCATTTTCTGTTTGGTGATGTCGTGGAGCACGAACAGCGCCCAGGTTCCATGGGAATCATTGGGCGACGCGACGAGGGTGCCGGTGACCTCGAGCCAGACGGAGGCGTTGCCCTCGATGAACTCAATTTCGCACTGAGGCTCAACCTCTCCGGAACGCACGGTCTCGACGTAACCGAGGAAGGCGGCGCTGTGCAGAACCGTCTCGAGGCGTTGGTGGAGGATGTTTTTGGCGTCCGGAAAGATGGCTTGGAGTGCCTGGTTGGCGAGGAGGATGTGGTTGTCGGCGTCAACGATCAGCACGGCCTCCTGCAGGCTGCCAAGGGTGGCCTCGAGCTGCGCGAGCTGGCCGGAGCGAACCTGGTTCGACTGCGCGAACTCAGTGATGAGCTCGTTGATCGCAGAACGGAGACGGGCCCAATCATCAGCCGCCGCCCCGCCCTTTTCGTTCTCCGGGAAAAGCGGCCGCTTGGCCAGGATGGCTTGCCGCAGGCCGCGCACGGCTTGGCGGTGGTCGCGCAGTTTTTTCAGAGCTAGCGCGAGGCCAACGCCCAGGGCGGCGGTGATCAGGTAAAGCATGCTTCGGCTTTGCGTTCCGCCATGCGGTAGCCGACCCCGCGAATGGTTTCAATCCAATCGGCTTCAGGGCCGAGCTTTTCGCGGAGGCGCCGGATGTGCGTGTCGACCGTCCGCGTCTCGATCTCGGTTTCGTAGTTCCAGACGTTGAGCAGGAGATGCTCGCGCGTTTGTACCCGACCACGACGTTCCATAAGGAGACGGAGGAGCTTGAACTCAGTGGCGGTAAGTTCGACGGGCTGACCCCGGACGGTCACCTCGTGGCGATCGGCGTCGAGGACGATCTGGCCGACTTGAAGGCGTTTGCTCTCCTTGGTTGAAACGTCCGGCGCCCGGCGAAAGATCGACTGTATTCTAAGAACCAGTTCTTTGGGGCTAAAAGGTTTGCAGATGTAGTCGTCACAACCCGTCTCAAAGCCGGCGATGCGGTCGGCTTCTTGGGTCTTGGCGGTAAGGAAAATGATGGGGATGTGTTTCAGTTTGGGATCGGCCCGGAAAATACGGCAGACTTGGATGCCGTTAAGATCCGGCATCATGATGTCGAGAACAACGAGGTCGGGCAAAAAGGTGCGGGCGCAGCCGACACTGACATTTGGGTCGCGAACCGCCTCAACCTGATAGCCCTTTGCTCTGAGATGGTAGGTCACGAGGTCGGCTACGTCCGGCTCATCATCAACGATCAGAATCTTTTTGGGCTTCTGTTCGGACATACCCCCGACGATAAACCGGTGGCGCCGGTTGGCTAGTGAATTTCCGGATGTCACCGATTTGTTACAGGGAGGCGACGAGCCGAAGGCCCCGGGCGGCCAACGAGCTTCTATCGCTGAAAATCCCGGCTGTTTGCGGCGCGCCCTTTCCTACCCGCTTGGATCAAAACCATGAGGATGCTGACATCCGCCGGGTTGACGCCACTGATTCGGCTGGCTTGGCCAAGCGTGTAAGGACGAATCTGGCTGAGTTTGAGGGCGCTCTCGCGGCGGAGCCCGCGGATAGACAGGTAGTCAATGGTCTCCGGAATCCGGATTCGTTCGACCTCATTCAACTTCTCGATCTGTCGAAGTTCGCGCTCCAGGTAGCCACGATAGTTGATCCGGTATAGAACTTCGTCTCGCACGGGCTTGGGTTCCGAAAGAAATTCCGCGGGCAGTGTTGAGACCTGCTCCCCCCGCCTCAATCGATCACCCCATGCAAGCGCGCCCTCTCCCCTCGCCTCAAACTGCGATACCCAACCTTCAACTCTTGTCTTCTTTTGCTCTATTCTATCTAATCTATTAATAGTCAACGTTTTAAAACTTCTAGCGTGGTGCAACAGGCGGAGTTCCGCACTGCCGTGATTGAACAGGAGCCTATACTCTGCCCGGCTCGTGAACATCCGGTATGGCTCTGTCGTTCCTTTTGTAACAAGATCATCTATAAGGACTCCAATATAACCTTCATGGCGGGCAATAATCAATGGAGGCTGGCCATTGATCTTCTGGACGGCATTGATTCCAGCGATAATCCCCTGCCCCGCTGCTTCTTCATATCCCGAGGTACCGTTTATCTGACCTGCGAAGAATAGGTTCCCGACCTTCTTTGATTCAAGAGATGGATGAAGCTGAGTCGGCGGTGCAAAATCGTATTCGACGGCATAAGCCGGGCGAAGCACCACCGCATGCTCCAATCCAGGCACACTGTGAACCATCTGAAGTTGAATATCAAAGGGCATGCTCGTCGACAGCCCATTGATATAATACTCGTTTGTGTTCCGACCTTCGGGTTCGAGAAAGAGAATATGTCGGGGCTTGTCCGCGAACCGGACAAACTTGTCTTCAATGCTTGGACAGTATCGCGGCCCTACTCCCTGAATTTCGCCACCGTATAATGCGGACCTCTTGAGATTGTCCCGAACGATTTTGGCCGTGAGGTCTGAAGTGAATGTGATCCAACAAGAAACTTGGTTCTCGCCCGGCGGCCAGCCGATGAGCTTCTCGCCAGTCTGTTCCACGTGGAACAAGTCTTGGGAGTCCCGAGTGTCGTAAAAAGCAAAAAGTGTTGGTGGATAATCTCCTTTTTGCTCCTGCATCTTCGAGAAATCAAGGCTGCGCCCCAGCACGCGTGGGGGCGTTCCCGTTTTGAGCCGTTGGAGTTCTATTCCGACGTCGGTCAAACTCTTGGACAGCGTCTTGGCACTGAAATCGCCCAGGCGGCCTCCTTCATTTTTGTTCTGCCCGATATGCATCAACCCACGCAAGAACGTACCAGTCGTCAGAATCATTGTTCTGCCAAGAAAATCGATGTCGAGATTGGTCCGGCATCCCACGACCTGACCGCCTTCGAATATCAGCCCGGTAACCGTCGCTTGGAATAACTGAAGATTTGGCTGTAATTCCAAGGTGTGCTTCAGCCGAAATTGATAAGCCTTTTTGTCACATTGAGCCCGTGGCGACTGCACTGCCGGCCCCTTCGATTCGTTTAACAGCTTGAATTGGATCGCGGTGACATCTGTGTTGATCGCCATCTCGCCTCCCAAGGCATCGATCTCCCGTACGATCTGGCCCTTGGCTTGGCCGCCGATCGCAGGATTACAGCTCATCTGCGCAATCGTGTCGATGTTGCCGGTCAGGAGCAGGGTAGTCGCACCCATCCGTGACGCCGCCAGTGCGGCTTCAACTCCCGCATGGCCAGCACCGCAAACGATCACATCAAAATGTAACTCATTGATCATTCAAATAATACAACATATCAAAACATGAAATTCGCCATTGCCTCCATCAAATCAGCCTTTTATTTGCCGATGCAAAAAGTCTCGAATATTCGATCCAAGACTTGCTCGTTGTCGATTTTGCCCGAGATCTCGCCATAGAAGGAAAGGACACTTCTGAGGTCACTGGCGAGGAGTTCATCCGCCTGGGCTCCTGAGGTTAGTTTGGACAAGGCGGTTCCGAGAGATTCAATCGCGTGGCGCAGGGCATTGGCGTGGCGGGAGTTGATGGCGATCAGATCTTCGCCTTGTTCCACGCGGAACGATTCGGCATGGCGGATTATCGCCTGGGCCAATTCATCGCAGCCTGCGCCCGTGAGCGCCGAGATCTTGACGGTCGGCAGGTCGCGCGGAGGGTTGGGATGGGGACCATCCGGAAAAAGATCGATCTTGTTGATAACAATCAGCGTTCTCCGCGGTTCCAGCCCGGTCCACAACTCCCGGGGAAATACCGGAACCGGTTGCGTGGCGTCGAGAACAAGCAGAACCAGATCCGCATCGGCGGCGTGCTCAAGAGCGTGCGCCATGCCGAGCGCCTCCAGCGGGGTGGGGGACGGGTTGAGGCCAGCGGTATCGGTTAGTCTGATACAGTGGGATCCGAGGGTGATCGGTTCCTGCAGATAGTCGCGGGTGGTGCCGGGCTCCGGACTGACGAGCGCGCGTTCGCGGCCCAGCAGGCGGTTGAGGAGACTGCTTTTGCCGGCATTGGGGGCGCCCAAAATGACGGTCTTCACGCCGTCGCGCAAAATCTCGCCGTAACGGTCGGTGGCGAGGAGTTGCGAGGTCTCGGCCAGCAGCCGGCGGACTCCAGCGAGGAGGGCGGAGCGGTCGTCGGACGGCAGATCTTCGTCCGGAAAATCGATATAAGCTTCGACGTGTGCGAGCAGGTCGAGAAGCTGGCGGTTCATTCCGTCCATCCGCCGGCCGAGGGCGCCGCGGAGCTGCTGGTTGGCGGCAGCCAGGGCGCGCTCACTGCGGGCGTGGATGAGATCGGCCACGGCCTCCGCTTGGCTCAAATCCATGCCGCCATTCAGGAAGGCCCGCTTGGTGAATTCGCCGGGCTCTGCGGGCTGGCATCCCCGTCCGTAAAGATCGTCCAGTATCCGACGGACAATGAATGGGTTACCGTGACAGCTGATTTCGAGAATATCTTCGCCGGTGTAGGAATGGGGTGCGCGGAAAAGCACAAATAACACATCATCGATCAGCGCACCGGCCTGGTCCCGATAGTCAGCGCGGTGGGTCTGGCGCGGCGCGGGAACGGCGCCAAAAAGCGCCTCCGCTAGGCTGGGGGAGAGCGGGCCGCTGGTCCGCAGGACGGCGAGAGCGGAGGTGCCGACCGGGGTGGCCAGCGCGGCGATGGTGTCGGCGGAGCGCGCCATGCTGCCACGCAATCGAGGATGCCATTGAAGGCAAAACGAAAGCGCGCCCCGTCAAGGAGTGCGGGAACAATCCCGGCCCGGCGGAAGGTTTGGTTATTCCACCGCAGCGCCACCCGTGACCGTGGTGCCGCCGGTCACGTTCACCCGTTCCAGGACGGCGGCCTTGATCTTGGCGGCGAGATCAGGGTTCTTGGCCAGGGCGTCCTTGGCCGCTTCGCGCCCCTGGCCGACCAACTCGCCGTTGTAGGCGATCCAGGCGCCTTTTTTCTCCAGAATCTTGTGCTCGACGCCCAGATCAAGGAGTGAGCCGGTCTGGGAGATGCCTTCATTGAACATGATGTCGAACTCACACTCGGTAAACGGCGGCGCGACCTTGTTCTTCACCACCTTGATCTTGGTGCGATTGCCCACGACGCGGCCGTCGGGGGTCTTGAGCTGGTCCTTGCGCCGAATATCAATGCGAATCGTCGAGAAGAATTTCAGGGCGCGACCGCCGGGCGTGGTCTCGGGATTGCCGAACATCACACCAATCTTCTCGCGAATCTGATTGGTGAAGATGCACACGCACTTGGTCCGGCTCACCACCGAGGTGAGCCGTCGCATCGCCTGGCTCATCAGGCGGGCCTGGGCGCCGACCGTGGCGTCGCCCATCTGGCCGTCGAGCTCGGCGCGCGACACCAGGGCGGCGACGGAATCGACGACAATGACGTCGATGGCATTCGAGCGGATCAAGGTCTCGGTGATATTGAGCGCATCTTCGCCGCTGTCGGGCTGCGAAACCAGCAGGTCGTCGAGCTTAACACCAACAATGCGGGCGAATTTCGGATCCAAGGCGTGCTCCACGTCGATGAACGCGGCCAAACCGCCATGCCGCTGGGCCTCGGCGATCACACTGAGGCAGAAGGTGGTTTTGCCGGACGCCTCCGGCCCGTAGACCTCGACGATGCGGCCGCGGGGAAGCCCGCCGACGCCGAGGGCGAGGTCGATCGCGAGCGAGCCGGTGGAAATGGTGTCGACGACCATGCGCGTGTTGCTGCCCAGGCGCATGATCGATCCCTCGCCAAACTGTTTGGTGATGGCTGAAACGGCGAGTTCGATGTTCTTGGACTTGGCGGAATCGACGGCCGGTTCGGCATGGGCGGGAACGGCGGGGGCTTTGGCTGGGGCGGCTTTGGACATGGAATTTATGTATGTTGTAAAACACTGATTATCCAGAAAGGGCTGCGGCGGGCGGTGAGCGGAGGCAAGTGCGGATTCGCTTGGACTTTTTTTCGCAAAGCACCCGGCGGTGCAAACGAAAAGATGCGGCGTTGGGGGCGCCGCGGTCAGGAATAGCCGTAATAACGCCGGAACCAGCTGACGAACCGCGCCAATCCCTCCTCCAGCGCGACCTTGGGCTCGTAGCCAACCGCGGCGTGAATGCGGTGCAGGTCGGCGCAGGTGGCGGGCATTTCGGTGGCGAGGGGCGGCAGCAATTCCACCTGGGCCTTCCGGCCGAGGGCGGATTCGAGCATGCGCACAAAAACCGTCATCTCAACGGGCCGGTTGTCGCCGATGTTGAAAATCTGCCAGGGGGGCGACGGTTTGTCCGCGAGCGGTTGCAGCAGGACCTTGAGCACACCATCCACGATGTCGTCCACGTAAGTGAAGTCGCGCTGATAGCGGCCTTCATTATAAAGCCGGATGGGGGTGCCTTCGCAGATGGCGCGGGCGAAAAGGATCGGGGCCATGTCCGGCCGCCCCCACGGACCGTAGACGGTGAAGAAGCGCAGGCCGGTGAGGTTCAATCCATGCATGTGGGCGTAGCTGTACGCCATGGCCTCATTGGCCTTCTTCGTGGCGGCATAAAAGGAGAGCGGCGGCCCGGCGTCGTCCTCCTCGCAGAAAGGCACCCGGGCGTTCGCGCCGTAGATCGAGCTGCTCGAGGCAAAGACGAAATGCTTCGGCGGCCGCCGCCGCGCGGCTTCGAGCACGCAGGCAAACCCGTCGAGGTTGCTGTGCACGTAGGCCGCCGGGTTCTCGAGGCTGTAGCGCACCCCGGTCTGCGCCCCGAGATGCGCCACGTAGTCGGGCTGGAAATGGTCGTAGACACCCCCGAAAGTAATCGCGTCGGCGAAATCAGCCTTCACGAAACGGAAGGACTCCAGTTTCTCGAGTTCAGCCAGCCGCGCGCGCTTCAGCTCGACGGACGCGTAGTCGTTCAGGTTGTCCACGCCGAGCAGGTCGCACTGGCGGGACAGGGCGAGCCGCTGGCAGACATGGAAGCCGACAAACCCGGCGGCGCCGGTGACGAGTACTTTCATCGGCCCGGGGGTTTAGCCGAAAGGGTGGGGCGCCGCTAGGCAAAACTCCATCCGCCTCAATCCGGGCCGCCGACGCTCCAGTGGAGAAAGCCAAAGCTTTCTCTTGATTGTGCGGAAATCGCACCTATAAGTTGCGCCGCTTTTGCCAATCGGCATAGTCTCTGCATGAAGATCAAGGCCTACCTGAAACCGCACTGCGGCTGGTCCCGCGGGGTTCGCGCCATCATGCGCAAATACGATCTCGAATACGACGACAGCGACATCCTCAACAATCGCGCCGACTACGACGAGATGGTACGCAAGTCAGGACAGCCCCTTTCCCCCTGCGTGGAAATCGACGGCATCATGCTGGCGGACATTTCCGGCGAGGAACTCGAAAACTATCTTCTCGCCAACAACCTTGTTAGCCCCAATGAAGTCCGGGCCGGGGAGCCGACCAACGTCGGCTGCACGGACGGGGAGAACGCCAACATGGCCACCAAAACCATCCGGTTTTTCTGACGAGCCGACCAGGCAAGATTATCACGCTTATCAATGGGCCGGCTCCCGCACCGCGTGGCCGGCCCTTTTCATGCACCCGCAAAGCCCTTCTTTCCCTCCCGCTCCCTTGGCTCGCGATTGGCCGCGGCGCCCGGGCGGCCCCGAATTCCCTCGCGTCGCCTCCCCCGATCCCAGTGATTTGCCTCCCACGGCATCCGGAAAATGAACAACAGCAGTGACAGCACTCGCGGCGCCCGGCCCCGGCGGATCGGGTTCCCGCCCAAGCAAGGTTTGTACGATCCCTGGTTTGAGCACGAGGCGTGCGGCGTCGGTTTCGTGGTGGACATCAAGGGCCGCAAATCCAACCAGATCCTGCAGCAGGCGATCCAGGTCCTGAGAAATCTCGATCATCGCGGCGCCAGCGGCAGCGAAGCCAACACCGGCGACGGCGCGGGCGTGCTGCTGCAAATGCCCCACGCGTTTCTGTCCGAGGTCTGCAAGAAGACCCGCATCGCGCTCCCGGGCCCGCTGGAATACGGCTGCGGCCTCGTGTTCCTGCCGCGCAATCCCAACCACCGCCGCCGGCTGGAGGAACGCTTCGAGCAGATCATCCAGTCCGAGGGCCAGATGTTCCTCGGCTGGCGCACCGTGCCCGCGAACAGCTCCTCGCTGGGCGACACCGCGCGGTCCTGCGAGCCGTTCATCCGGCAGGTTTTCATCGGCCGCCACCGCAACCTCACCGACGATCTCGCCTTCGAGCGCAAGCTCTACGTCATCCGCAAGCGGGCCTACAACGAGATCCGCGCCAGCGGCCTCGATGGCGGGGAGTATTGGTATCTGCCCAGCCTCTCCTGCCGGACCATCGTCTACAAAGGCATGCTCCTCACCGAGCAACTGGCCGAATATTTTCCCGAGCTGCGTGATCCCGCCATGGAAACGGCGCTCGCCCTGGTCCACTCGCGCTTCAGCACGAACACCTTTCCCAGCTGGGAGCGCGCCCACCCGTATCGCTACCTGGCGCACAACGGCGAGATCAACACCCTCCGCGGAAACATCAACTGGATGCATGCCCGCGAGGCCCTGTTCGAATCGGACCTGTTCGGCGATGACATCCACAAGATCCATCCGGTGATCGATCCCAACGGCAGCGACTCCGCGATGTTCGACAACACGCTCGAACTGCTGGTGCTGGCGGGACGCCCGCTGCCGCACGCGATGATGATGATGATTCCCGAGCCCTGGTCCAATCACCAGACCATGGATGACGACCGGCGCGCCTTCTACCAATATCACAGCTGCCTCATGGAGCCGTGGGATGGCCCCGCCTCGATCGCGTTCACCGACGGCCGGAAGATCGGCGCCGTGCTTGATCGCAACGGCCTGCGGCCCTCGCGCTACTATGTCACCAAGGACGACCGGGTCATCATGGCGTCCGAGGTCGGCGTGCTCGACGTGCCCGCGGACCAGGTGGTGCAGAAGGGCCGCCTGCAGCCGGGCCGCATGTTCTTCGTCGACACCGAGGAGGGCCGCATCATCGCCGACGAGGAAATCAAGGGCAAGATCAGCGGCGAGCGGCCGTATCGCCTCTGGCTGAAGGAGCACCTCGTCCAACTCGGAGATCTCCCGCCGGCGCCGGCCGTGCCGGAACCGGACGAGCGCACGCTGCTGCAGCGCCAGATCGCCTTTGGCTACACCTTCGAGGACGAACGCATCATTCTGACGCCGATGGCGCGCGACGGCGTGGAGGCGGTCGGCTCGATGGGCAACGACGCCGCCCTGGCCGTGCTCTCCAACAAGCCCCGGCTGCTCTACGATTACTTCAAACAACTGTTCGCGCAGGTCACCAACCCGCCGATCGATTGCATCCGCGAAGAACTCATCACGTCGGCGGAAACCCGGCTTGGCTCGGAAGGCAACCTGTTGAATCCACAGCCGACCGCCTGCCGCCGCGTGGAGCTGGGATGGCCGATCCTGACCAACGAGGAGTTCGCCAAAATCCGGCGCCTCGACCTGCCCGGCTTCAAGGTCGGCACCCTCCCGATTCTCTTCCGCGTCACCCGGGGCGAGAAAGGCCTGGCCAAGTCCCTCGAGGAACTGTGCGTCATGGCCCGGCGCATGATCGAGGAGGAGGAGGTCAGCCTCATCATCCTCAGTGATCGCGGGGTGAACCAGGATTATGCGCCGGTGCCGGCCCTGCTGGCCGTGGCCGGGCTGCATCACTACCTCATCCGCGAGGGCCTGCGCACCCGCATCAGCATGGTGCTCGAAACCGGCGAGGCCCGCGAGGTGCACCATTTCTCGCTGCTGATCGGTTACGGCTGCAGCGCCATCAACCCGTACCTCACCTTCGAGACGATCGACGAGATGATGCACGAGGGCCTGCTGCCGAACCTGGACCACAAGACCGCCTGCAAGAACTACGTCAAGGCCGCCTCCAAGGGCGTCATCAAGGTGATGTCCAAGATGGGGATCTCCGCGATCCAGAGTTACCGCGGCGCCCAGGTCTTCGAGGCCGTCGGCCTGCGCCAGGACGTGATTGACCACTACTTCACCTGGACGCCGTCCCGCATCGGGGGCATCGGCCTCGACGTGATCGCGCAGGAGGTGCTCGCGCGTCACCGCGAGGCCTTTCCCAGCCGCACGGTCAACGGCCACGTGCTCCCGGCCGGCGGCCAGTACCAGTGGCGCGAAGACGGCGAGTTCCACCTTTTCAACCCCGAGACGATCCACCGCCTGCAGAAGGCGGTGCGCACCGGCAGCTACGCCGTGTTCAAGGACTACGCCAAGCTCGTGAACGACCAGGCGCGCAATCTTTGCACGCTGCGCAGCCTGCTGGATTTCAAGGCGGGCACGCCCATCCCGCTCGCCGAGGTCGAGCCGATCGAGACCATCATGCGGCGGTTCAAGACCGGCGCCATGTCCTACGGCTCCATCAGCCAGGAGGCCCATGAGACGCTGGCCATCGCCATGAACCGGATCGGCGGCAAATCCAACACCGGGGAGGGCGGCGAGGATCCGGTCCGGTACCAGCCCTTGCCCAACGGCGATTCCAAAAACTCCGCCATCAAGCAGGTGGCCTCCGCCCGCTTCGGAGTCACGAGCGAGTACCTCGTCAACGCCCGCGAGCTGCAGATCAAGATGGCCCAGGGCGCCAAGCCCGGCGAGGGCGGCCAGCTGCCGGGCTCGAAGGTTTATCCGTGGATCGCCAAGGTCCGCCTCACGACGGCCGGCGTCGGCCTGATCTCGCCGCCGCCGCACCACGACATCTATTCGATCGAGGACCTGGCCGAGCTCATCCACGACCTCAAGAACGCCAACCGCGAGGCCCGGATCAGCGTGAAGCTGGTAGCCGAGGTCGGGGTCGGCACGGTCGCCGCGGGCGTGGCCAAGGCCCACGCGGACGTCGTGCTCATCTCCGGCCACGACGGCGGCACCGGCGCCTCGCCGCAGACGTCCATCAAGCACGCCGGCCTGCCCTGGGAACTCGGCCTCGCCGAGACCCACCAGACGCTCGTGCTGAACAATCTCCGCGACCGCATCGTCGTGGAAACCGACGGCCAGCTCAAGACCGGCCGGGACGTCGCCATCGCCGCCTTGCTGGGCGCCGAGGAGTTCGGCTTCGCCACCGGGCCGCTCGTCTCGGTGGGCTGCATCATGATGCGCGTCTGCCACCTCAACACCTGCCCGACCGGCGTGGCGACGCAGGATCCGCGGTTGCGCGCGAAGTTCACCGGCCAGCCGGAACACGTGGTGAATTTCATGCGGTTCGTCGCGGAGGAATTGCGCGAGATCATGAGCCAGCTCGGCTTCCGCACGGTCGACGAGATGGTCGGCCGCGTCGACTGCCTCGAGGCGCGCAAGGCCGTTGAGCACTGGAAGGCCAAGGGGCTCGATTTCTCGAGCATCCTGTACGCGCCCGATGCTGGCGCCGAGATCGGCCGCTACTGCCGGATCAAACAGGACCACGGCCTGGCCAAGGCGCTGGACCTCACCGTGCTGCTCGACCTCTGCCGACCCGCCCTCGAACGGGGCGAGAAGGTCGTGGCCGAG
>CAZAFS010000033.1:0-17434 GCA_964484165.1 uncultured Opitutaceae bacterium
GCTGCTCGACCTCTGCCGACCCGCCCTCGAACGGGGCGAGAAGGTCGTGGCCGAGCTGCCCATCCGGAACGTCAACCGCGTCGTCGGCACCATCACCGGCAGCGAGCTCACCAAACGGTGGGGCGCCGGGGGGCTCCCCGAGGACACCATTCGCCTCCACTTCAAGGGCTCGGCCGGCCAGAGCTTCGGCGCGTTCCTCCCGCGGGGCATGACCTTCTCCCTGGAGGGTGACGCCAACGACTACGTCGGCAAGGGCCTCTCGGGCGGCAAGATCATCGTTTTTCCGCCGGCCGGCAGCACCTTCGCCCCCGAGCAGAACATCATCGTGGGCAACGTGGCCTTCTACGGCGCCACCAGCGGCGAGGCCTACATCCGCGGCATGACCGGGGAACGTTTCTGCGTGCGCAACAGCGGCCTCAACGCGGTCGTCGAGGCCGTGGGCGACCACGGCTGCGAGTACATGACCGGCGGCCGGGTCGTGGTGCTGGGTCCCACCGGGCGTAATTTCGCCGCCGGCATGTCCGGCGGCGTGGCCTACGTGCTGGATGAGCACGGCGAATTCGCGCGCAACGTGAATACGCAGATGGTCGGCGTCGGGAAGGTGGAGGATCCCGAGGAACTCGCGCAGGTCCGCGCCATGATCGAGCGCCATCTCGCGTGGACCCAGAGCGACCGCGCGCGCCAGATTCTGGCGGCGTGGGGCCAGATGGCCGGCCGCTTCGTCAAAGTGCTGCCGAAGGACTACCAGCGCATGCTCGCGTGCCTCGCCCGCGCCCACGAACAGGGGCTGACCGGCGAGGAGGCCGTCATGGTGGCGTTTGAGGAAAACGCCCGCGACCTCTCACGGATCGGCGGCAACTGACTGGCCGGGATCGGAACCTGACTCAACCCTCTCCCCCCATGGGCAAACCTACTGGCTTCATCGAATATCTGCGGGAGCTTCCGGTCGACCGCCCGCCACTCGAGCGCTTGGCGGACTGGAAGGAGTTTCACCACCACATGGAGGAGAAGAAACTCCGCAACCAAGGGGCGCGCTGCATGGATTGCGGCGTGCCGTTCTGCCATACCGGCAAGCTGATCAGCGGCATGGCTTCCGGTTGTCCCATTCACAACCTCATCCCGGAGTGGAATGATCTGGTCTACCGCGGCCTCTGGCGCGAGGCGCTCGCCCGGCTGCACCGCACCAACAACTTTCCCGAATTCACCGGCCGCGTCTGCCCGGCGCCCTGTGAGGGTTCGTGTGTGCTCGGCATCAACACTCCGCCCGTCACGATCAAGAACATCGAGTGCGCCGTCATCGATCGCGGCTGGGAGGAGGGCTGGGTGCTGCCCGAGGCGCCCCGCCTCCGCACCGGCCGGAAGGTGGCGGTCATCGGCTCCGGCCCGGCCGGCCTCTCCGCCGCCGCCCAATTGAACCGGGCCGGCCATTGGGTCTCCGTGTTTGAGCGCGCCGACCGCCCCGGCGGCCTGCTCATGTACGGCATCCCCAACATGAAGCTCGACAAACAGGAGGTGCTGCTGCGCCGGCTCAATCTCATGGAGCAGGAGGGGATCAAGTTCATCTGCAACGCCAGCGTCGGCGACAACGTGGAGCCGCAGATCTTCCTCAAGGAGTTCGCCGCCGCCATCCTGTGCACCGGGGCCACCCACCCGCGCGATCTTCCCGTCGAGGGACGCAACCTGAAGGGCGTGCATTTTGCCATCGAGTACCTCACCGCCAACACCCAGGCGGTGCTCGCCGGCGATCCGGCGGCGTGCGCCCTCCACGCGCGGGGCCGGGATGTCATCGTGATTGGCGGCGGCGACACGGGCACCGATTGCGTCGGCACGGCCATGCGCCAGGGTTGCCGGAGTCTTGTGCAGATTGAGATTCTGCCCCAGCCGCCGCCGGATCGCCAGCCGGACAATCCGTGGCCGGAGTGGCCGAAGGTCTACCGGCTGGATTACGGCCAGGAGGAGGCGGCCGCGAAGTTCGGCGCCGACCCCCGCATCTATCTGACCACGGTCAAGAAGTTCATCGGTGACGCGAACGGCGCCGTGAAGGAGCTCGTGACTGTGCAGGTCACGTGGGAGAAGAACGAAAAGGGCCAGTTTGTGCCGAAGGAGGTGCCCGGCACCGAGCAGACCCGCCCGGCCCAGCTTGTGCTGCTGGCCATGGGCTTCCTCGGGCCGGAGCAGCCGTTGCTCAAGGAGCTCGGCGTCGAGGTCGACGCCCGCACCAACGTCAAGGCCGAGTATGAGAAATACGCCACCAATCTCCCCGGCGTGTTTGCGGCCGGCGATTGCCGCCGGGGCCAGAGCCTGGTGGTGTGGGCGATGAACGAGGGCCGCGGCGCGGCCCGCGAGTGCGACCGCCACTTGATGGGCTCGACCGATCTGCCGTAGGGCCCGGCCGCCACGCTGACTCCAACAAGGCCGCTGCGCGCGCCGTGGCGGCGGCGTTCAGATGTAGTCGCGGTAGACCGGCTCGAACATGCAGCCGCGGATGTCAGCCTCCAGGTCGGAGGGGCGCGGCCGGCGGGCCAGCCCCGCGTGGTAGGCCTCATCCGCCAAGGCGACGGCAATCCGGGCGGAAACGTCGCGGATGCGGGTGAGTGACGGGTAGACGCGGCCCTGCGCCAGGTCTTCTTCCGTCACTTGGGCAGCCAGGGTCCGGGCGGTCGTGAGGAACATGCTGTCGGTGATCTGGACCGCCTCGCAGGCGAGGGCACCCAGCCCGATTCCCGGGAACACATAAACGTTGTTTCCCTGGCCAGGCACGAAGGTGCGACCGCCGACAGTCACCGGAGGAAACGGACTCCCGCTGGCAAAAACCGCGCGTCCGTCCGTCCATTGATAAGCCTCCTCGGCGGTGCATTCCGCCTTCGAGGTGGGGTTCGACAGCGCAAAAATGATCGGCCGGGCATTGAGTTCGGCCATCCGGCTGATGATTTCGCGGGTGAACACGCGCGGGGTGCGCGAGGCTCCGATAAGCACGGTCGGCCGGAAGGCCTCGATCGCTGCGGTGAGGGTAGCCACGAACGGCAGGTCATGCGCGTAGGGCGCCTTGTGTTCGGCCAGTGGGCCCGGGCGGCCGCGCACGATTAGTCCCTGTGAGTCCACAAACCAGCAACAGGCGCGGGCCTCGGCCTGGCTCAACCCGTCCTGCTCGGCGGCGGTCACAAAGAGGTTGGCGATGCCGGTGCCGGCCTCGCCCGCGCCGAGGAAGAGCAGCCGCTGGTCGCGCAGGCGCCCGCCGGTCAGGCGCAAGCTTCCCAGCAGACCCGCCAGCGCGACGGCCGCGGTGCCCTGGATGTCGTCGTTGAAGCTGCAGACGACGGTGCGGTAGCGGTGGAGGAGGCGGAAGGCGTTGGTGTTGCCGAAGTCCTCCCATTGAATCAGCGCCTTGGGGAAGGCCGTGCGAACCGCGGTGACGAATTCCTCGATGAAGGCGTCGTACTCGGCGCCGCGCACGCGCTTTTGGTTGAGGCCGATGTAATGGGGATTATCGTGCAGCTCCGTGTTTTCGGTGCCGACGTCGAGCGTGATCGGCAGGCAGTAGTAGGGATGCAGCCCGGCGCAGGCGGTGTAGAGCGAAAGCTTGCCGACGGGAATGCCCATGCCGAGCGCCCCCAGATCGCCCAGGCCGAGAATGCGCTCACCGTCGGTGACGACGATCATGCGCGCATCGGGGTAGGGCCAGTGGTGCAGGATTTCGGCCACGTGGCCGCGGTCGCGGATGGTGATGAACACGCCGCGCGGCCGGCGGTAGATGTTGCCGTACTCGAGACAGGCCTGGCCGACGGTGGGGGTGTAGATGATGGGAATCATCTCCTCCGCATGCTCCTGCACCAGGCGGTAGAAGAGCGTCTCGTTCCGGTTCTGCAGGTTGGCGAGAAAAACGTACTTTTCGAGCGGGTTGGGCTTGCGCTGGTAATTGCCGTAGACCCGCAGCAACTGCTCCTCGATCGTGAACACCCGGGGCGGCAGCAGGCCGCGCAGGCCCAGGGCGTCGCGTTCACGCTCGGTGAAAGCCGTCCCCTTGTTGAGCAGAGGGTGGGTGAGGAGGGAATGCCCCCCGGGGAGGATGGCTCCCCCGTGCGGACTCAGGCCGCCGTCAGTAGACCGTGCATTCATGCCTGCGACATACCGTGGTCATGGTGGTGATACGAATTCGCCCGAAAATAGCGAGGCTGCCGTTGGGGGCCGGGCGCCCGTGGCCGATGGCCGGCGAGGTCAGGGGAAGGGAGATCCGGCCCGAGGCCAGAGGATATCTCCCGGAGCAGCCCGCGGTGCAGGCGAAGAGCCGCCGCCAGGGCCACTCGCTCGCGACGAGGGTATCCAGACTTTGCACTTGGAACAGGCGGGCTTTGGCTTCGGAATCTCACGCTGAGGCTTGAAGGGTCGATGCGAAACTCCCGTGTGCATGGGTCGGTGATCGGCGGACGCAAGGTGTGCGGTGCGTCCGGCGAGCGACGCTGCCCGCCCGCCGCGCCTGCCGCATGAGCCCATCCGCTTCGCCGCCGTGGAACGCGCCGCGGTCAAACTGGGCGCTGATCCGCCGCCTCTTCGGCCTGGTCTGGCTGTATCGGGACCGCTGCCTGCAGGTGCTGGGCCTGCAGCTCGTGTTGCTCACGCTGGGCCTGGCCGGCCTGAATCTCACCGGACAGGCCATCGACGCCATCCGCCATCAGGTGACGGGCGCGTCACTGCCGACGGTCGGCCTCCGCCTCGCGTTTCCGGAGCGCTGGCCGCCGTTCACCGTCGTGGCGGTCATCGCCGGCCTCATCCTCGTCCTCGCGATCTTCCGCGCGGTGCTGAACTACGTCTACAGCGTCCTCATCAACCGCCTGACCCAGCAGGAGATCGTCCCGCATCTGCGCGGCCAGGTGTATGACAAGCTGCAACGCCTGAGCTTCCGCTTCTTTGACGCCAACTCCACCGGCTCGATCATCAACCGGGTGACGGGCGACGTGCAGGCGGTGCGCATGTTCCTCGACCAGGTCCTGATCCAGAGCTTCATCATGGTGATCTCGCTCACGGTCTACGTGGTCTACATGGGCAGCCTGCACCTGGGGCTCACCCTGGCGTGCCTCGCCACCACGCCGGCGCTCTGGATCGGCGCCGTCGAGTTCTCGCGGCGCATCCAGCCCGAATACGCCCGCAACCGCGACCTGGCCGACATCATGGTGCGCAACCTCGCCGAGAGCATCCAGGGCATGCCGGTCACGAAGGGATTCGGTCGCGAGGCGGAGGATCGCGCGAAATTTTTCCGGTCCAACGATGCGGTGCGCGACCAGCAGAAGGGCATCTTCTGGCGCGTGAGCCTCTTCAGCCCGGCGGTGGGTTTTCTCACGCGGGTCAACATGATGGTGCTGCTCGGCTACGGCGGCTGGCTCGTCGTGCGGGACCGCCTGCCCCTGGGCGCCGGCCTTGTGGTGTTTGCGGGCCTGCTGGAGCAGTTCTCCGGGCAGGTGAACAACGTGGTGAACGTCGTCAACAGCGCGCAGCAAGCCCTCATCGGCGCGCGCCGGGTGTTCGAAATTCTGGACGCGCCCGTTGAGGTGCAGAGCCGGCCGGGCGCGATCCGCCGCCCGCGCCTCGAGGGGGCCGTGCGCTTCGACCACGTATCCTTCGCCTACGACGTGCATGAACCCGTGCTGCATGACATCGACCTCGCGGTGGCGCCTGGCCAGTGCGTGGCGATTCTCGGCGCGACCGGGGCGGGCAAGAGCGCGCTCATGAGCCTCATTCCCCGCTTCTACGATCCGACGGCCGGCCGCGTGCTCGTCGACGGCCTCGACGTCCGCGACCTCGATCTCGACGACCTGCGCCGCAACATCGGACTGGTTTTTCAAGAAAGCTTCCTCTTCAGCCACACGGTGGCGGCCAACATCGCGTTCGGCCATCCGCAGTCCACCAAGGACCAGATCGAAAAAGCGGCCCGGATCGCCGCCGCCCACGATTTCATCCTGCAGCTGGCGCAGGGCTACGACACCGTGCTCGGCGAAAGCGGCATGACGCTTTCGGGCGGCCAGCGCCAGCGCCTGGCCCTGGCCCGCGCCATCCTGCTCGAGCCGGCCATTCTGCTGCTCGACGACCCGACCGCCGCGGTCGACTCGCAGACCGAGCACGAGATCTTCACGGCCCTGGATCGCGCGATGGCGGGCCGTACCACCTTCATCGTGGCGCATCGGCTCAGCACCCTGCGCCGGGCTGATTTCATCATCGTGATGGACGACGGCCGCATCGTGCAACGCGGCACCCACGACGAGTTGATGAAGGTGCCGGGTCCGTACCTGCATGTGGCCAGTCTTCAACTGATCGACAGCCGCGAGCTGCGGGAACTGCAGGCGAAAGGGGGCGCGGCATGAGCCGGTCGGCGGTCAAGCTCGAACTGCTCACCGTTGTTCCGCGGGCGATGGACGACGAGGACGAGACGCAATTCAAGCCGCTGGAATGGGGCCTGATCCGGCGGTTGATGGGCTACCTGCGGCCGCACCGCGCGCGACTCTGGGCGATGGTGGCGCTGTCCACCGTCCGCGCGATTCAGCTGCCGGCGCTGGTGTGGGTGATGAGCCGCATCATCGCGGGCCCGGTGGCGCGCCACGACCTGCCGGCGCTGGGCTGGGCGCTCGTGGGCTACGCGGCGCTGGCCGTCATGACCGACTTCATGTTCCATTTCCGGCAGCGGTACGCCCTGGAACTGGGTGAATACGCGGTCAATGCGCTCCGCGCCGACATCTTCCAGCACCTGCAGGGCATGCCGATGAGCTTCTTTCACCGGGTGAAACTCGGGCGCATCATCAGCCGGGTCACCTCGGATGTGGAGGCGGTCCGGACCGGCATCCAGGACGTGTTCTTCGTGAGTCTGATCCAGTTCGGGATGATGGTCTTCGCCGCGGTCGCGATGCTGATCTGCGACTGGTCGCTTTTCCTGGTGGTGCTCGCCATGGCGCCGGTGCTTTGGACGGTCAACCGCCGGTTCCGCTTCAAGCTCAGCCGGCTCAGCCGCGCGTCGCAGGAGAGTTTCAGCCGCGTGACGGCGACGCTGGCCGAATCGGTCGGCGGCATCCGGGTGACGCAGGGCTTCGTCCGGCAGCAGACCAACGCCGGGCTCTTCCGCTCGCTGCTGGCCGATCACGCGCGCTACAACGTCGCCCTGGCCCGCACCTCGGCGATCCTGCTGCCGATCCTCGAACTCAACAGCCAGTTCTTCATCGCCGTGCTGCTCCTGCTCGGCGGCTGGCGCGCGTTTCATCACGAGATGGAACTCGCGAGCCTGATCCAGTTTTTCTTCCTCGCGAACCTCTTCTTCTCGCCGATCGCGGTGATCGGCAACCAATACAACCAGGCGCTGATGGCCATGGCGGGCGCCGAGCGGATCTTCCGTCTGCTCGATCTGAAGCCCGACTGGCGGGACCCGCCCGACGCGAGCGAGCTGCCGGACCCGCGCGGGCCGGGCCGGCCGGCGCCGCCGCCGGGCCTGCGGGTGGAGTTCCGGCACGTCTCGTTCGGTTACGATCCGGGCCGGCTCGTGCTGCACGACGTGAATTTTATCGCGGAGCCGGGGCGCATGATCGCGCTCGTCGGCCACACGGGCAGTGGCAAGAGCTCCATCATCAATCTGGTCGCCAAATTCTACCTGCCCACGCAGGGCGAGGTGCTGATTGACGGCCGGGAGATTCGTACGCTGACGAGCGGATCCCTCCATCGCCAGATGGGCCTCGTGCAGCAGCAGAATTTCCTCTTCACCGGCACCGTGCTCGACAACATCTGCCTCGGCCGGCCCGGGGCGACGGAAGACGAGGTGCGCGCGGCGGCGCAACGGCTGGACTGCCTCGACCTTTTCGACGATCTGCCGCTGGGCCTGCACACGGCGGTGGGGGAGAAAGGCAGCGGGCTGTCGGTGGGCCAGCGCCAGCTGGTCTGCTTCGCGCGCGCCCTGCTCGCGGACCCGCGCCTGCTCGTGCTCGACGAGGCGACCAGCTCGATCGACGCGCTGACCGAGGCGCGGATCCAGCACGCGCTGGTGACGCTCCTCCGCGGCCGGACGAGCTTCGTCGTGGCCCACCGGCTGAGCACGATCCGGCACGCCGACCTGGTGCTGGTGTTGGATCAGGGGCGCGTGATCGAACGGGGCACTCACGCGGAGTTGCTGACGTTGCGGGGCCACTACGCAGCGCTCTACCGGCAGTTTGTCCAGGTCGACGAGCGGAGCGCCGGAGGCGGGGACGCGGTCTGACGCAAGCTCAAAAGCGCGGCCTTCGGGTTGGCATTTCTCCTCTGAAAAACCGACTTTTCCCCTCTAGAATTTCGTTGCGTTGCCGGGGAAGGAGTCTATGACCAGCCTCACTATGGCTAAGAAATCTGCTCGCACTCCGAACGCTAAATTCATGGCTCCGGTCACGCCGGACGCCCTCCTCGCTGCTGTTGTTGGCGGCGCTCCGCTGCCCCGTACCGAACTCACCAAGAAGCTTTGGGCCTACATCAAGAAGAACGGTCTCCAAGACAAGAAGGTGAGGACCCAGATCAATGCTGACGACAAGCTGAAGGCCGTGTTCAACGGCAAGGCCAAGGTCAGTATGTTCGAGATGACCAAGCTGGTCTCCGGTCACGTTTCGAGCTGATCCCTTTTTCGTTTCAATCGGGAACGCCGCCGACGGAGCTTTGCTCGTGGCGGCGTTCTGCTTTTGCAGCCGGGAGGATGGGAAGGGCATCGACTGAATTCGGCTTGACTTGTTAGATACCAGAGTGATATCACTACAGTATCTAATGGATCACCTTATTCTCCATCAGAAGCTTAGGATTCCAAATGCAGCCGGCTTGTTGACCGTTGGGGCGATCTCCCTGCTTGTGATCGCGGCCTTGGTGCGTGCGGCTGTGCCTGCCGTCTCGGATGCCGGCGCCACCCTCTTTGCCGCCGGTCCGGCCCTGCTTTGGGCCACGATTTCCCTGTCCCTGCCGTTTTTCCTGCCATGAACATTCCCGATGTCTCTCCCTTCGCGGTCAACCGCGAGAGATCCGTTCGCGCAGCCAGCGGCTGGCTGTGGCTTTTCATCACGATCGTTCTATTCGTCCTGGCGGTGTGGGCCCTCATCGCCGGGGTGATCCACGTCCAGCAGCGGGAGGCGGGTGCCGTGTGGCTGTTGCTGGCCGGCCCGGTGCTTCTGGTCGTGGCGGTCGTTGCCTGCGGCGGCTTCTTCGCCCTCCAGCCCAACGAGGCGGCGGTGCTGGTCCTGTTCGGCGCCTACAAGGGCACGGTGCGGAACAGCGGTTTTTTCTGGACCAATCCCTTCAACAAAAAGATCAAAATCTCGCTCCGCGCCCGCAATCTCAATGGCGACAAACTCAAGGTGAACGACAAGCGCGGAAACCCGATCGAGATCGCCGCCGTCGTGGTCTGGCGCGTGCACGACACCGCCCAGGCGTGTTTCGATGTCGACAGCTACGAGCACTACGTGGCCGTGCAGAGTGAATCGGCCGTGCGCCATCTGGCCAGCGGCTACGCTTACGACGAGGGCGAGCAGGATGAACTCACGCTGCGCGGCGGGAGCGATGCCGTTTCCGTCGCCTTGCGCGAGGAGTTGCATCAACGGCTCGAAAAGGCCGGCGTGCAAGTGGAGGAGGCACGGCTGACCCATCTGGCCTACGCCCCTGAGATCGCGCAGGCCATGCTGCGCCGCCAGCAGGCCGAGGCGATCATCGCCGCGCGCCAGAAGATCGTGCACGGCGCGGTCAGCATGGTCGACATGGCGCTCAAGGAACTCGCCGAGAAACACGTCGTGCATCTCGACGAGGAGCGCAAGGCCGCCATGGTCAGCAACCTGCTTGTTGTGCTCTGCGGCGAGGCCGAGGTCCATCCCGTGGTCAACACCGGCACGCTCTACAACTGAGCCGCGCCGACGACCGATTCAGCGCACGACCATCGATTCATTTCGGAAGCACTCAGCCTATGAACTACAAGATTGTGACCATTACTCCCTCCTTCTGGCCAGGGAATCTCCGCGGGCTCGCCGACAAGCTCGAGAAGGCAGTCAACGAAGCAATCGCCCAAGGCTGGGAGCCCTTGGGCGGGCCCGTCATATGGGGCCAACAGGTCATGCAAGCCATGATCAAGCGCCGCTGAGAGGGTGGTCGCATGCTTCCCGGCCGCTATGTTCCCGACGCCGAATTTGTTCCGGCCCCGATCGGCACTCGCGTGCGGCTCGCCACGCTGCTGTCGGTCGTGGCCGTCGTGATCGCGGCGCTGGTCGGTCCGGTGGTGATGCTGCAGGAGCGCCCTCGGCCACCCTGGCCGGTTTTCATCACGGCGGGGATCGCGCCGGTGGTGGTGGCCGCGATCTGGTTCACGGCGCGCATCCGGTGCTATCGCGTGGTTGGCGGGGAACTGCGGATCGAACTGCCATGGCGAACCGTGCGATTTTCCCTCGCCGGGCTCCAAAGCGTGATCCCGGACCGCGAGGCGCTGCGCCGGATGTTCAAGGTCGCCGGCAACGGCGGGCTGGGCTCCATCAACGGGCGCTTCCGCAGCAGACATCTGGGTTCCTTCCGCGCCTATGCGACTGATTCCGAGCACGCCGTCGTCCTGCGCTGGCCGGACCGCTGTCTTGTCATTTCGCCGCAGCTGCACTCCTTGTTTGTCGACACCCTGCGCAAACGCGCCGGTCTCTCCCGCTGATTCCGATGGCTTCTGAAGACCGCAAAGCTTTTCTCCTCCGCATCGATCCCAAGCTTTGGAATGAGCTGGAGGCCTGGGCGGGCGACGAATTGCGCAGCGTGAACGGGCAGATTGAATTCCTTCTCCGGCAGGCGGCGCAGCAGCGGCGCAAAAAGCCGGCCCCTGAAGGGTCCGCGGAAAAAACGGCCGGCGAGCCGTGACCCCGGGGGCGGACCCGCTGCCCGCCGCAACGGCGCACGGGACGTATTCGCAAACTAAGAATAAGTCCTGATTTTATTCAGGGATTGCACCGCCGTTGCCGGTGGTGATGATGGCGGCGCACCCACGAGCGTCCCGCCCATGCTGTCCTTCACCCGCCGATCCGTGCCTCTTCTTGTCTGGACGCTGATCGCTGCTGCCGGCGGCGCGGCGGGATGGTCCGGCGTGAGGCAGTGGCATGGCCGCTTGATGCGCGGGCTGGCCGGGGAGGCGCGGCGCAGCGCCCTGGTCTTTGACGCCGCGGAGACGCACCGGCTCGAGGCCACGTCGGCCGATCTTTCCAGCCCCGCCTATCTCTCCGTCAAGACCCGGCTGTCCCTCCTCCGGGAAATTGACCCGGCGGTCCGGTCCGTCCGCCTTCTCCGCTGTCTGCCGGGCCGGGCCAGGGTCATCCTCCTCGCCGATTCCGAACCACCGGATTCCAAGAGAATCTCCAACCCGGGCGACGAATTCGGCGGCGCCGTCCGGTCGCCCGGATTGCAGTCGATCCTGCGCGATGGCCGGTTCGCCGTCGAGGGGCCGTCGGCCGACTCGTCCGGCGCCTGGATCCGCGGCTACGCGCTGATTGGTGAGCGGCCGCCTGGCGGGAGTCAGTCTGGTCCGATGGACGTCCTGGTGCTCGACCTCGCCGCGGACCACTGGCGGTGGGACGCGATGCTGGGCGGCCTTCGGTCCGCCGGCTGGGTGTGGCTGTTGCTGGGAGTGCCGTTCGGAGGTCTGCTGGTGTTTCGCCGCCTGCGCCAACAGCACGATCTGGTCCGCAAGCTGACCCAGGCGGCCGAACAAAGCCGCAGTGCGTTCGTCATCACCAGGCCCGACCGGCGGATTGAGCAGGTGAACGCCGGCTTCTGTGCCATCACGGGCTGGCGGCGGGAGGAAGTCATCGGACAGCCCGTGCGCATGCTGGCCTCTGCCGACACCACGGATGAGCAGTTTCAGGAGATCTTTGCGGCGGTCCAGGCCGGGCGCACCTGGCGCGGAGAGACGATGAACCGGCGGCGCGATGGCAGCAGCTACCCGGCGCGCTGCGTCGTGACGCCCCTGCACAACCGGGCCGGCCGCCTCACCCACATCATCAGCGCCATCGAGGACGTCACCGAGCGCAAACAGGTCGATGCCGCGCTCAGCTACGCCAAAGAACGCGCCGAGGCCGGCGAGCGCGCCAAGGAGCAGTTTCTGGCGATGATGAGCCATGAAATCCGCACGCCGCTCAACGCCCTTCTCGGCTTCGCCGACCTGACTTCCGACACGCCGCTGAATGCCGAGCAGCGCGAATACCTCCGGGCAATCCGCGACAGCGGCGAATCGCTGCTGCAGCTCACCGATGACGTGCTGGATTATTCGAAGATCGATGCGGGCCGCATGAGCCTGGAGCCGCAGCGCTGCAATCCGCTCGAATGCGTGGAATCCGCGCTTGAGGCGGTCGCCGCGCGCGCAGCCGAAAAACACGTCGAGCTGCTCCATTCCGTCGCCGCCGGCGTGCCGGCGGCGGTGATGGCCGACACGGCGCGCTTGCGCCAGGTATTGGCAAACCTGATCGGCAACGCGGTCAAATTCACCCCCGCCGGGGAGGTCGAAGTGACGGTGCAGGCCGAGCCGCGCCCGCCCGACCATCCGGGCGCGCTTCGATCCGTGGGGGCGCCGCTGGCCCGGGCCTGGCTGCTGATCTTTGCGGTGCGCGACACCGGCGTCGGCATCGCGCCGACGGAGCGCGGGAAGCTGTTCAAGGCGTTCAGCCAGATCGACTCGTCCTCCACCCGGCGTTACAGCGGCGCCGGCCTCGGGCTGGCGATCAGCTCGAGTCTGGTGCAGATGATGGGGGGAGAAATCACCATCGAGAGCGAGGTGGGGAAGGGAACCACGTTCACGTTCACCGTCGTGGCCGACGAGGTGCCCGCCCCGGTCGGGGCCGTCGAGGCCCCGGACCAGCCCGCGCTCAAGGACCGCACGCTGGCCGTGGTGAGCGCGACGCCTCCGCTCCGCCGGGAGCTCGCGCATCTGGCGGAACGCTGGGGAGCGCGAGCCATTGAATGCACCCAAGCTCAGCTCGCCACTGAGTCGTGGGACGTGGCGGTGGTCGACTTGGTCCCGGCAGAGACGGAGTTCTGGCGGCAACTGTTCAAACAACGACCGGAACTCTCGTCGCGGCGCCTGGTGGCGTTGATCCCGGCCGACTTTTCCACCGCGGAACGCGACGCGCTGAGCGGATTTTTTCAAGCGTTCGTGCGCAAGCCGGCGCGGCACCGGGTCCTCGGCATGCTGCTCAGCGCCAGCCTCCAGCGGCTGGCTCCGGCCGCGGCGCCGCTCAGTCCCGGAACCGGTTCGTCATCCGCCGGCGGGTTGGGGTTGCGCGTGCTGCTGGTCGAGGGCAATCCCGTCAATCAGCGGCTGACCCAGAAGATGCTCGAAAACCTCGGCTGCGACTGGGATCTCGCCGAGGATAGTCGCCTCACCCTGTCCCGGCTGGAGCGGGGCCACTACGATCTGGTGCTGCTCGACCTGCATCTGGACGGCGTGGACGGCTTCGCGGTCATCGAACAGATCCGGCGCGGCCGGGCGGGCGACCGGAACCAGGGGATCTGGATCACCGCGCTGGCGAACGACCCGTCGGAGGCGCAGCGGGTCTTGACCGTCACCGGCGGGGCCAATGACTGTCTGGCCCGGCCCTGCAAACTGGCAGACCTCGGGGCATCCCTGCGCCGCAGCCTGACCGGTCCGGCGACCTCGTCCTGAACCGGGCGCCGCGCGCTGCCGGATTGGACTTGGAGGTGGCGGCCGGCCGGGTAGGCTGCGCCCCGTCGTTTTCATGTCGCCCTCGCCGCCCGCCGCCGTGCACGCCCGCGCTGTTGTGATGCTGGTGCTCGCGAACCTGTTCTGGGCGCTCAGCTTCCCGCTCATCAAGGCGATCGCGTTCGTGCACCAGCAGCTGCTGCCGGACAGCGGCAGCTGGTTCATCACTGCCTGCACGATCGCGCCCCGCTTCGTGCTGGCGGCGGCAATTCTGGCGGTGTGGCAGCGCGGCGCCCTGCGGCGGCTGACGCGGCTGGAAGTGCGGCAGGCCGTGGGCCTCGGGCTGTTCGCCTCGGCGGGCATGATGTTTCAGAACGACGGCCTGCAGTTCACGTCGGCGTCGACCTCCGCCTTTCTCACCCAGCTCTATGCGATTCTGATCCCGTTGTGGGTGGCGGTGCGCACGCGGCGGCTGCCGCCCGTTACCGTGTGGATCAGCTGCGGTCTGGTGCTGGCGGGCGTGGCCGTGCTTGGACGCTTCGACTGGCGGGCGATGCGGTTCGGCCGCGGCGAATTCGAAACCCTGGTCAGCTCGCTGTTTTTCATGGGCCAGATTCTCTGGCTGGAGCGCCGGGAGTTCGCGGCCAACCGGCCCCTTCCCGTGACCTTCCTGATGTTTGTCCTCGAGGCGGCGCTGTTCACGGTCATGGCCGCAGTCCTGCTGACGGGCGGCGCGCCGCGCGTGGCCGGGGTGCCGGCGCTCTTCACCTCCGGGCCGTGGCTGGGTTTCACGCTGCTGTTGACGCTCTTCTGCACCGTGGGTGCGTTCAGCCTCATGAACACCTGGCAGCCGCGCATCACGGCGACCGAGGCGGGCCTGATCTACTGCCTGGAACCGGTGTTCGTCTCGGTGCTGGCGCTCGCCCTGCCGGGATGGTTCTCCGTGTGGGCCGGCTTCAGCTATCCCAACGAAACCGTGACGTCGCACCTGCTGATCGGCGGCGGGCTCATCACCGTTGCCAACGTGCTCATTCAATTGCGGCCCCCGCCCAAGGGGTAGGTGCCGGCGTCCACTCAAACAGCGGGGGGCGGGGGTGCGGCCGCCGGCGGCGCCGTGCGGAGACTGTGCAGCGTGCGCAGCGTCACCGCGCCGAGGACAATCACGCCCCCGGCCAGCGAATACCGGCCCGGCCGCTCGCCCAGCGCGAGCAGCACCCAGACGGGATTGAGGATCGGTTCAATCACGGGAATGAGCACTGCCTCGAGCGCCGTCACGTGGCGGATGGCGCGCGCGTAGAGCAGATACGAGAAGCCGAGCTGCACGGTGCCGAGCAGGCCCAGCGCCAGCCAGCCGCGGGCATCGGGCAGGGGGCCGCCCTGGAGCATGAAGGGCACGCCGATGACGCCCGCCAGCAGATTGCCGAGGAAAATCGATTCCTCCGCCGAGGTGTCTTTCTGCTTGCGCAGCAGCAGCGTCATGGCCGCAAAGGCCACGCCGCTGGCCAGCGCGACGAGGTTGCCGGCCACGCCGGAAAACCGCACGTCGTCGCAGAAGAACAACCCCATGCCGCTAAACACGACTGCGATCGTCACCCAGTCGGCGCGCGTCGCCCGCTCGCCGAGGAACCACGCGCCGAACAGCGCGATCCACACCGGCGCGGTGTACTGGAGCAGGATGGCGTTGGCCGCGGTCGTCAGCTTGTTCGCGGTGACAAAGAGCACGGTCGTGGCCGCGTACGCCACCGCGCCGCCGAGCTGCGCCGCCGACCAGGTGAAACGAAAGCGCGGAGCAAACGCCGCGAGAAACGCCGCGGCAATGAAGCCGCGCCCGCCGGCCACCGCCAGCGGCGGCCAGGGCACCGACTTGATCAGCAGGCCGCCCAGGCTCCAGCAGAGCGCGGCGGCGGCCATGAGCCCGACGGCGCGCGCATGCTCCGGACTTCTCATGGACCGCAATGGATGACGGAAGCCCGGCGCGACGCACGAAAAAAACCGCCGGGGGCGGACACAGTCGGCCGCGCGACGCGGGCTCACAGTGCGGCCGGCCCGGGCCGCTTGCATCTGCTCCGGCCCGGATTAACTTCATCGCGACCCGTCCCCCCGAAACCATGAACCTCAGAATCACCGGCGTCCTGCTGCTGGCGCTGCTGGGCGCCCTCGGCGCGCGGGCCGAACCGGTCTCCCGGCGCGAGGTGCTCGCAGCCATCGCCGTGCTTGAGAAGGACATCACCAGTCCGGAGGTGCCGCCGGCGGCGGAAATGGTCACGCGCTACGGCCGCGAGAGCGACGAGGTGCTCCTCATCGTCGGCCCGGCGACGCTGCCGTGGGTCCAGATGGACGCACCGGCGGCCGAAGCCCGGGCCCGCATCCTGCTGATGGCGGTATATTTTGCGGGGGACATCAAATCCCAGCTGCAGCAAGGCCGGCCCGCCGACGATCCGTACGCCGGCTGGCAGGCGGTCATCCGGGCCTACCGGCAGTTCCACCGGAAGCAGCCGGACCTCGTGATTCCCGAGGTCGAGGAATTGATCAAAAAGGACCGGGCCGGCACGCTCAAGCAGGAGGCCGAGGACGTGCTCAAACAGCAGAAAGAGGATCAGCGCCAGGAGCGGGCGAGAAACATGATCTGAGCGGCTCCCGCCGCATTTCCGACGGCGCGACCGCGCCTTTTCCAGTGGCAATCCCGCGCCCCGGAAGCTAGGCTTTGCGGCTCTTTTCCTCCGGAGTGCGTGGACGCTGTTCACTGGAAACGGAGACCGCCGATGCCCCAGAAAAACATCCCCCATCTGCCGCTCGCCGTCGCCCTGAAAAAGCGGGCGATGACCCTGGATGCGGATCTGATCCGCCAGCTCCGCGCCGCCGACCATTTGTCACCCCGGCTGCTGCACGGCACCCGCGTGGTGACCAAGCGCCTCCGCGCGTGGTGGCGGCTGATGCTGCCGGTGGCCGGTCGGACGCCCGTGCGCCACGCCCAGAAGCGGCTGACCGCGGTGGCGCAAATGCTGGCCCCGGTGCGCGACGCCCACGTCATGCACCAGATGCTCCAGCGCCTGTCGCCCCGGACCGCGGCTGGCCCGGTGCGCACGGCGCTCGAGGCGGTCGCCCGGCAGCTGACCACGGCCGCGGCTGAAGGCGCCGCCCCCGCGTTTCCGCAACTCCGTGACCAACTGATCCGCGCCCTCCGATCCGACGCCGCGGCCTGGCGCCGCCTGCCCGTCGCCCTGATCCCCGACGAGCTGATCGTGGCGGAGCTGGCCCGGACCTACCGCCGGGCCCGCCGGCGCGGCCGCCGCGCCGCCCGCCGGGATGCGGCGCGCGATCTGCACGCGTGGCGCATGTGGGTCAAGGCCCACGTGCATCAGCTGGAGTTCCTCAACGCCGAGCGCCGCGGCCGGTGGGCGGCAATGGTCCGGCAACTGGCGCGGCTCGGACGCCTGCTGGGGCGCGGGCAGGACCTCGCGATTCTTGATGGCTGGGTGGACTGGCGTGCGTCGACCGGGGCGCTCAACCGCAAGGCCGCGGCGCGCGTGCACACGCTGCTCCGCCGCCGGCAGGACGAGTTGCGCACCCGCTGCGAGCGCCTGGGCCGGCGGCTTTTCGCCGCCAAACCGAAGGATTTTGCCTCCCGGCTGGCGGGACCCGGCCGGCCCCCGGCCGGAAACTCCCGTCGCAACCGCCCCGCGGCAGTCCGCGGGAAAGCCTGAGACGGATGCCGCCGCGCGGGTGGGGCGAGCGAGTCGCGGATTGCGCCCGGCCGGCCTTTGGCCGGTAATGCGTCCATGTGTG
>CAZAFS010000034.1:0-17185 GCA_964484165.1 uncultured Opitutaceae bacterium
CTTGTTGCGGCAGTGGCTGCGGTCGCCGGGCGCGAGCAGGCAGTTGTTCGGGCAGGTCTTGCACTGCACGTTGCGGTCGAGCTTGAGGTAGTGCGACGCCTCCTTCACCCAGCCGCGCTTCTGCCACAGCGCCCAGAGCCGGTCGTCGGGCGCGTCGCCCTTGAACACGTCGGCCGGCGCCTCGGCGCCGCCGAAACTCAACAGGCTGTCGAGCCACCCGGCGTGGCACTGCAGGGTGAAGCCCGCGAAGCCCGCCGCGCCGCACGCGAGGGCCCGCCGGCGGGTCATCAGGACGGCTGGCGTTGTTTGATCCATCCCCATCGGAGCAGGGCCAGGTAGACCGAGGGCACCACGTGCACCACGACGAGCACCGTCAGCGGCAGGTGCATCAGCTTGTGCAGGGTCAGGGCCGTTTTCTCGTCCGTGAGCACGCTCAGGCCGTAACGACCGCTCATGGCGTAGCCCGTCGCCAGGAACGCGAGCACCACCGGCAGCAGCAGCCAGCCGGTCCAGCGGACGGTTTTGAGACAGATGAAACTCAGGGTGTTCATGCGGTGGTCGTCCGCCATGCTAACGCCGCGGCGGCGGCGTTCAATCCCGCGGTGAGCAGGCACACGATGGTCACGCCCAGCAGCGGGATCAGGAACGTGCTGACGAGCAGCGCGCCGAGCGCGGCGCCGAAGAGGTCGGCGCTGTAGAGCCGCGCCGCCGCGGCGGCGGGTTCGCCCGCGGCGGTCACCCCCGCCAGCGGAAACTGGGCGCCCACCAGCGCCGCGAGCGCCAGCGTGAACAGCAGGATCACGCCCTGGCCGGCCAGCTCGGTGCCCGCCGCGGCGTCGAGCCGTCCCAGCCCCCGGAGGACGAGCGGCAGCGCGGCGGCCAGCGCGCCGATGGCGAGGCCAAGAAGGCAGAGCATCCGGGAAGATGGGATGGTGGAGCGGCTTGACCCCAAGACGCTTGAACGCGTTGAGGTCAACGCGTTCCACCGGGTGAGGCCCCGCGCCGGCCCACGGTTTGCCCACCACGCGCCGGCCGCCAGTCCGGCCATGAAGACCGTCACCACCAGGCCGACCTGCCGGTAGAGCGACCCGTAGAGCACCTGAAAGGCCAGCAGGAGGACAATTTCGAGGGCCGACGCGGCGAATCCCGCCGCGAAGATCACTCGCGGAACGGCGCGCAGCCGCGCCAGGTATGCCGCCAGCAGCAGCGCCAGCCCGCCGCCGAGCACGCCGCTTTGCGCGGCAAACTGGCTGAGCCAGTGCCGCAGGTAGTAGTAGTACAGCGCCGGACTGAAATCGGTGTTGGGCGCGGCGGGCCGGGCGACGGCGCGGTCGAGATCGGCCAGCCGGTCGGGCGCGAGCATCGCGTCGAGATAGTGCCGGTTCACGAGCCGCGGATGCAGGCCGCGCTGCTCCAGCCGCGCCGCGATGTCGAGGTCCAGCGGTCCGTCCGAGGCGAGGAAGAACACCCGCCCCCCGGGGATCAGGAGCACGTGCGGGAACACCGCCGCCAGCGTGCCGCGGGCCGAGGCGAGCAGCCGCGCCAGCTCCGGGCTGACGTAGTTCTCGTAGCGGCCGAGGCCGAAGGCGAACACGCCGCCGGGCGCCAGCACCCGCCGGACTTCGCCGAAGAATTCCGCCGTGTAGAAGCGGTTGAGTTGCGAGGTGGACGGATCCGGCAGATCCACGATTACCACGTCAAAACGGGCGGGCGTCCGCCGCACGAAGCGCCGTCCGTCCGTCGTCGCGATCCGGATCCGCGCGTCGTCGAGGTTCTCCGGCAGCAGCTGCCGTCCGGCCGCGATGATCGCCGGGTCGAGTTCGACGTAGGTGACCTCGCTCACCCCGCCCGCGCCGAGGATCTCGCGGGCGTCGCCGGCCACGCCGCCGCCGATGAGCAGCACTTGGCGCGCCCCGGGCCGCTGGCTCAGCGCGTACAGCACCGCCTCCTCCACCTGCGCGATGTTTTCCGTGGCGGCCACCGGCACGCCGTTTTCGTAGAAGGTGAGCAGGCCGTCACGGTCGGCCACCACCAGTCGGCCGTACGGCGAATTGGCGCGGAACACCAGCGCCTCGCCCCGGTGCTGCAGGACCGTCGTGACCAGATCCGCGTCGATCAGCGCCACGTGCACGATCAGGCCGGCGGTCACGATGGCCGCCGCCTCCAACTGGAGCCAGGCGCGCCGGTCCCACGCCAGCCGACCGGCCAGCAGCAGGTTCAGAAACGCGGGGAAACACAGCAGCGCAAAGTGGTCGAACCAAGGCACGAGCACGAAGCTGAACAGCGCCCCACCGGCGATGCCGCCGGCCGTGTCGGCCAGATAGACCCGCCCCAGGCCCGCCTTGTCCCCGGCGCCCGCCAGCAGTCCGCAGGCGAGCGTGAGCAGCGCGCCGGACACGAGGCAGAACGGCAGCAGCAAAGCGAAGCTGCCCAGCACCGTCCCGCTGGCGCCCACCGCCGCGCCGCGCCCGAAAACGAGGTCGCGCAGCGCGCGCACCGCCACGACCTGAAAGAGGGGGATGATGGCGATCGCGATCTGGCCGGCGATGAACAGCCGCTCGGGCCGCACCCGGCGGCCCGCGGCGCGCCCGAGCCATGCGCCGGCGCCGGTCAGCAGCAGCCAGTTGCCCAGGCAGATGCCGAACACGAGTTCATTGCCGGAGAACGCGCCGAGCAGTTCGCGCATTAGCGCCAACTGCGTCATCACGGCCGACACGCCCAGTCCGCCGATGGCGAGGAGCACGAGCCGGCGGGTGTGGTCAGGCCTTGGGTTTGCTTCGGACATGGATTCTCTTTTCACCACTGATGAGCACTTATTGACACTGATCAGTTTCGGCAAAGATGGGGAAATCTGCGTGCGCGAGGCGGCTGCAGAATTCTCGATGATCAGTGGCTGTCAGCGTACATCAGTGGTGCCCACCTCCGACTCCTTGAAGGACTCGACCTGGTAAATGAGCACGGAGGTGTCCGGTCCGCGCCACGCCGCGGGGGCGCAGCCGGCCTTTTCGGCCAGGTTATTGAGGAAGGCCTCCCGGTCCGGAATCTGCTCCCAGACCTGCGGCAGGTAGGTGGCGCCGCGGCGCCCAATCTGCAACACGACGCCGTCCACGCCCGGCCGGAGCCTGCGCAGCAGGTCCTCTGGCGAGCTGAAGAAGAGCGGCCGCGGCTCCGTGAGCACGCTGATCTCGATCTCCAGCTGGTTCACCTCCTGCGGCGCCACCGGGTCAAAGCGCGGATCGCTCAGCGCGGCATTGCGGGCGTTCTCGACCACGGCGCGGTAGAGCGGTCCCTGCGCCAGGATGTAGCCGATGCAGCCGCGCAGGTTGCCGTGCTTGGTCAGGGTGACAAAGCAGCCCTTGGCGGCGGTGAACTTCGGATCGAGGCCGGCCTCCGGCATGTCGGGCAGCCGGCCGGTCGTCGTGACTTCGCGCACGGTGCGGCGGGCGAGGTCGAGGAGGAACTTTCGGTCGGCGCTGCTGAACTTGGCGGCCGGCGCGGTCGCCGAGGTCGGCGTTGGCGGCGCGGACGTGACCGCCGGCGGGGCGTAGAACGCGATCGCCGCGTAGCCCACCACGCCGTGCGTCTTGTCGCCTGTCGTGTCGCCGCTGTTGCGATAGTCGAGCAGGCGCGCCCGCCAGCCCCGTTGCTTCGCGACGGCGATCAGGGTCCGGATCGGCATGGCACCGCAGGCGTCGTCCGGCGTGATCCAGCTTTCGTCGAGGGCGCAGATGGCGTCGATGCAGCGGTGGTCCCGTTTTTCCGCGTTGGCGTAGGTGTCGTAGTGGCTGAGATCGGAACTCGCGATGAGCAGCGTCCGGTCGTCGACGATCTGCTGCAGCGCCGCCGCCGCCTGGACGGGATTGACCTCGCCAAAGACCACGGGCAGCAGCCGGAAGCCTTTCAGGGTGCGCTGCAGAAACGGCACTTCGACTTCGACGGAATGCTCCCACGTGTCGGCCGTGTCGACGGCGGGCGCCGCGCGCGAGGCGTCCCGCCACCAGTTCGGCCGCTGAACGAGACAGCGCGGCTCGAGGGCGAACGGGCGCAGGGCGGCGAGTTTTGCCGCCTGGTCCGAGACGGGCACGTCGCCAAGCGGCGTGCGGTAGAGGTCGGCGTCGGGGATGGCGGCGGCGTGCAGGTCGGCATAGTGGCTGGGTCCCATGACGACCACGGTGTCGTAGCTGCGGCCGACCAGCAGTCTGTACGCAGAGGCGGCGACGGGTCCGGAGTACGGATAGCCGGCGTGGGGACAGATGAGGGCCTTCAGCTCGCCCGGCGGGGCCTCGGCGGTGGCTGCGGCCAGACAGGCGTCGATCATCCGGCCCAGCTCAGCCGGATCCTTGGGATAAAACAGTCCGGCCACGGCCGGCTCGCGAATCTTGGGGGCGGCCGCCGGCGTCGGCGCAGCGCGGGCGGGGCACAGCTCAAGGGTGCCGGCCAGGGCCAGGATGGCGACGGCGGGCCAGGGGAAACGGCGGTGGCGCATGTTCATGGGGCCTCCTTCGGCGCCCAGCCTAGAATCTCCCCGTGAGGAGGACAAGCCCCCTGCTGAAGCCAGGCGGTTGGTTCCGTTCGGGGCGACCCCGGCGCATGGCGGCCGGCGCCGGGCTCACGCCGTGCGGGTGGAATCTTCTCGCCCCGGAATCCGGGCGCTGCCAGAAAGCAGACGCGATGCGCGCCCCTCCAGCACGGCGTCCAGGGCAAACACCGGCCCCAGCTTCCGATCCGCCCGCGCGCCGGCCGCGCAACCGCCTTGGGGCCACCCGACGCCATCGGACCGGCTGGTCCGCCAATTTCCACCCCTTGCACCAAGCGGGCGCTTGGTACGGTTGAACAACGATCGGCACAACGGAGCACAGAACATGAGCAGCTACTACACGGGAAAAGGCGGCAAACAGGGGGGTCCCTACGACGAATCCGAGATCAGGCGGCAGCTGGCCCAGGGTGAACTCAGCCCCACCGATTTATGCTGGCGCGAGGGCATGGCGGGCTGGCAGCCCGTCGCATCCGTCTTCGGCGCCGCCGCGACGGACGCCCCGCCGCTGCCCTTGGCTGCGACCCCGGCGGCACCGACCGGCCCGCTGTTCCTTTATATCCCGGTCGCCCGGCTCATCATCCTCTCGATTGTCTCCTTCAGCCTCTACGAAGCGTATTGGATCTACAAGAACTGGCGTTACATCAAGGAGCGGGACGGCCTGCAGATCAGGCCGTTCTGGCGGGGCATATTCGGGGTTTTCTTCTGCCACAGCCTCCTCGCCCGAATCCACAACGATGAACACGCTCGGGCGGTGCAGGAGCCGACGTTCTCCGCCGGCGGACTGGCCACCGGGTGGGTCGTGCTCGTCATCACCGCCAATCTGCTCAGCCGCGCGCCGGCGGTGGCCGCCACCATTGTGGCGGCATTCATCCCTTCCTTCCTCTGCCTCGTGCCGGTGCAGCTTTACATCAACGCGGTGACCCAGAAACGGACCCCGGGGCAGCGTTACTACGGCTGGTCGGCCGGCCATATCGTGTGCCTCGTGTTCGGCATCCTGGTCTGGGTGTTGGCGTTTGTCGGCCTCAACGCCGAACAATAGCCGGGAGCAACTTGGGCATTTGCGCGCCAGGGCCGGACGCCGGTCGGCCCCGGGGGTTGGTCATTCCCGCCGGCCGGCGGGGAGGCCCGTAAATTCGTGTAACTCCGGGCCGGTTGGCCGGGTCTTGATTGCATGCCCACCCTTGGCGCTCTTTCCCGGGACCTGCGGCAGGCTGTCCGGGGCCTGCTGCGTGAAAAAGGCTTCACCGCAACCGTGCTGCTGACGCTGGCGCTCTGCCTCGGCGCCAACGTGGTGATTTTCACCGTCGTTCGCTCGGTGTTGCTGCGACCGCTGCCCTTTCCTGAACCGGCTCAGCTGGTCGAGGTGGTCAACGCCTATCCCAAGGCCGGGGTGGATTATGCCGGGGCCTCGATTCCCAACTATTTTGAGCGCAAGGACGCCATTCCGGCGTTCGCGGAAATCGCAGTCGTCCGTCCCGGCAACGCGATCGTCGGCGGGTCGGATTCGCCCGACCGGGTGTCGTCGTGGCAGGCCACGCCGTCCTTTTTCCACTTGCTCGGGGTCCAGCCGGAACTCGGCCGGTTCTACATCGAAGAGGAGAATGAGTACGGCCACAGCGACGTGGTGGTGTTGACCGACGTCCTGTGGCGGAAGTTGTTCAATGCCGACCCCGCCGCGATTGGCCGGTCGATTCGCATCAACGACATCCCTACGACCATCATCGGCGTGCTGCCGCGCGATTTCCGGTTCCTTTCGTCCGACGCCCGGATGTGGCAGCCGCTGCCGTCCTCCAAAGAGGACCGCATGCCGCTGAACCGGCACTCAAACAATCTGGAGATGATTGCCCGGCTCCGGCCGGGAGCGACGATGGCCCAGGCCCAGACGCAGATCAACGCGCTCAACGCCCGGCTCGAGAAGGACGATCCCTTTGCGAAGGTGGTCGCGGATGCCGGTTATCATACCATGGCCCTGGATCTGCATGGCTATCACGTGGCCCAGATCCGGCCGACCTTGCTGCTGCTGCAGGCCGGTGTGCTGTTCCTGCTGCTCATCGGCGCCGTCAACCTGGCCAATCTCCTCCTCATCCGCGCCAGCGCCCGCTCGCGCGAGCTGGCCATCCGCCAGGCGCTGGGCGCCAGCCGGGGCCAGATGGCCGCCCAGATCGTGACGGAGACGCTGGTGATCGCGCTGGCGGGCGGCCTGCTGGGACTCGGGGTCGGGACCGCGGCGGTGCGCGCCCTGTCCCTGGTGGGCGCGGACCGCCTGCCGCTTGGCAGCTCCATCGCGTTTGACCTTCCCGTCGCGGTCACCGCCCTGGCGGGGGCCGTGGTGGTGGGCCTGCTGCTGGCGCTGCCCATTGTCTGGTTCAACGCGCACGGGAGCCTCGCGCCGGTGCTCAACACCGAATCCCGCGGCGGCACCACCACGCGGGCCACCCACCGCCTGCGGCATACGCTCATCGTGGCGCAGATCGCGCTCGCGTTCATGCTGCTGGCCGGCGCCGGTCTGCTCGGGGTCAGCTTTGAACGGGTGTTGGCCGTGCGCCCGGGCTTCCTGACCGACAGCGTGCTCACCGGCCGGTTGTCGCTGCCCTGGACCAATTACCGCGAGGACGCCAAGCGGCTCGCATTCACGGACCGCCTGCTGACCGAGCTGCGCGCCCTGCCGGGCGTGAAAGCCGCCGGGCTCTGCACCTCGCTGCCCTTCAGCGGCGACATGAACAACAGCGCCATCTTTGTGGAGGGCTACACGCCGGCACCGGGCGCCTCCATCCAGGCGCACTACACCTACCTGGTGGCCGGCGACTATTTCGCCGCTCTCGGCGTCCCGCTGAGGGAGGGCCGGCTGCTCGATGCGGCCGATGTGCAATCGAAGGTCCGGAACTGCGTGATCGACGTGGATTTCGCCCGGCGTTACTGGCCCGACCGCAGCGCCCTTGGGCACCGCCTGGCCAACGGGCCGGAAGGGGCGCCCGACGCGCGGGTATACACCGTCGTCGGGGTCGTGGGCAGCGTCAAACAGGCCGACCTCACCGACCAGAAGGCGACCGGCGCGGTCTATTTCTCCTATGGCGAAAAGGACGCGCCGCTCGGGCAATGGGTCGTCGTGCGCACGCTGCAGCGGCCGGAGGCGGCCGGCCCCGCCCTGCGGCAGGCCGTGCTGCGGACCGATCCGTCGCTGCCCTTGGACGATCTCAAGACCATGTCCACCCGGATCGACGACAGCCTCGTGGCGCGGCGCTCGCCGATGCTGCTGGCCGCCATCTTTGCCGGGGTGGCGCTGGTGCTGGCCGCCCTCGGAATCTACGGGGTGCTGGCCTATGCCGTGGCGCAGCGCCAGCGCGAGATCGGCGTCCGCATGGCGCTGGGCGCGCTGCCCGGGCACGTGCTGCGCCAGTTTCTGCTCCTGGGCGTGCGCCTCCTGGTGGTGGGCATCGTGCTGGGCGTCGCCGGGGCGTGGTTTGTCGGCCGGGCGATGAGCGGGATGCTGTTTGGAATCTCGCCGGCCAATGCCGCCGTGTTTGCCGGCACCGCCGCCCTGCTCGCCGTGGTCGTGCTGCTGGCCAGCCTGCTGCCTTCCCGGCGCGCGGCGCGGGTGGATCCGATGGCGGCCCTGCGCGCGGAGTGACCGTTACTCCCGCGGAAGGCGCCGCGCCGGCCGAAGGGTGGTCGACTGCCGACGGACAAGCGCAAAATGGTGCAGGGGATCTTCTGGATCCTGGACAATGGCGCCAAGTGGAAGGACCTGCCGACGGAATTCGGACCGAAGAGCACTGTTCACGACCGGTTCCATGGCGGGGCTGAAGGCGGTGTGTTCGAGCGCGTCATGCGCAGGGCCGGCCGGCGCGTGGAGCAGCGCGGGGGATTCAAGCTCTACGAGAGCTTCGTGGACGCGACCTTTGCAGGGCGCGGCAAGGCGGTGACGGCATTGGCGTCACTCGCATCGGCAGGGGCGTGAAGATAATGTTGCTGGTCGATGCGCAAGGTCTGCCGCTGGCGGCGTACACGAGCGAGGCTGGGCCGCACGAAAGCCGTCTCGTTCAGGGCTTGTTCGACTTCATGGTGAGCAGAGATGAGCCTGCTCGGATCATCGGGGACAAAGCCTGCGACAGCGATGCGTTCACGTGAAGCTCGCAGCGCGCGGCATCGAGATGATCGCGCCGCGCCGCGCCGACCGCAATGAGCCCACCCAGGACGGACGCCCGTTACCCCTCTGCAAGCGTCGTTGGACCGTCGAACGCTCGATCAGTTGGCTGCAAAACTTCCGCCGGCTGTGCATCCGCTGGGAGAAATCGCCTTGCTTGTTTCAAGGTTTCCTTCACTTGCGCTGCTCGCTTTTGCTCCTCAAAGCACTTTTTGAGTAAGCGCTAAGCGGTACCGCCAAGAGCCAGGCGGATCTTTTGTTTCGTGTCGCTCGTCGATTGTTGTTCATGTCATCGCCTGCTTCCCTCCCAGCCATGATCACAATGCCTGTCACAGACATAGATCAGCGATCACGGCAGTTTACGACGGCCGGATCACGCGTGGTGTTGGGTTTGGCGGCAGCGAAACTGCTCGTGCATCTGCTCACCGCGAGCCGGTATGGAGTCTTTCGCGACGAAATGTACGGTCTCGCCTGCGCCCGGCATCTCGATTGGGGGTATGTCAGCCATCCACCGGTTGGAATCGTGATCGCGTGGATCGCGCGTCACCTTTTTGGCCAGTCGCTCCTGGGCTTGCGCCTTCTCCCGGCGCTCGCGGGCGCGACACTCGTCGTGTTTACCGGCAAGGTGGTGCGTGAAATGGGGGGACGCGCCTTCGCGCAAGTTTTGGCTGCTCTGGCGGTCTGCGTCGCGCCCATATATCTGATTTTCGATCACTGGCTGATGATGAATGCGTTTGAGCCGTTGATCTGGCTCGGCTGCGTGTACTGCGTACTTCGGGTGATCAATACGGGTGACGGACGCTACTGGCTTGGATTCGGTGTGCTCGCGGGTCTGGGATTCGAAACGAAGTATTCGATCGTTTTCCTCGTCATTGGCGTGCTGGTGGGGTTGGCACTAACGCCCCAACGACCCCGGCTTGCCAATTGGCGGTTGTGGATCGGATTGCTGGTTTGTGGCGTGATCGCGCTGCCGAATTTCCTGTGGCAACTGCGGCATGGATTTCCGTTTCTGGAACACCTGCACTATGTCGCCGCGAGCCACCGCGACGTCATCCGCCAGCCGCTCGCCTTTCTGGCGGACCAGATGCTGATCATGGAACCGATGACGGCGCCGCTCTGGATTGGCGGGGTCGTTTGGCTGCTAGTCGGACCCCAGCGCAGCCGATATGGCGTGTTCGGCTGGACGTTTGTGGTAGTGCTGGGCGCGTTTATCGCGCTGAAGGGGAAAAACTATTACGTCTCGCCGATCTATCCAATCGTCTTTGCGGCCGGCGCCGTCGCGGTCGAACAGGTCACGGAGAAGCGTAGCCAAAGATGGACGCGCGTCGCCTACGCCGCACTCGTGGCGGTATCAGGTGTGGTGCTGCTACCGTTGGCGGTTCCGATCCTGTCGCCGGAAACACTGATTCGTTACGAGAATCGGCTCGGGCTCGAACCACCGGTGGTCTCTGAACATCAAAACAACGGCCCCTTGCCGCAGTACTTCGCCGACGAGTTCGGCTGGGAGGACATGGTGCGCGAGGTGGCGCGCGTGTATCACTCGCTGTCGCCGGCTGACCGAAAGCGGACTGCAATCTTCTCGAATAACTGGGGTGATGCCGCGGCGGTCGATTTTTGGGGGCCGAAATACGGGCTTCCCCCGGCCATTAGCAACAGAGACAGTTACTGGGACTGGGGCCCGCGCGGATACACCGGCGAAATCGTGATCGTATTAAACAGCGATGGCACCGGTGATCGGCAGCACTTCGCGACCGTCGAAAAGGCCGGACATGTCGAGCATCCTTATTCTCGGCGCGACGAGTGGTTCGATATCTATCTCTGCCGCGGGCTGAAATTCGACCTCCAGGAGACCTGGCCAAAGATGAGAGTATCTGACTGAACGCATCCGCCAGACTGTCGTCGGCTTTGCGTCCACTAAGCGAATCGACTTGCCTCGACCAAGGATTCTGTGAGCTGAGCTGCTCGCTTTTGCTCCTCGAAAGGGTTTTCGGATAACCTCTAGTCACTTGTCAACTATTAGTTGACATCGGCCGCTGCCCTGGCGCGGGTTTGGTCTCTGCCGAACGTAGCCGGCTCTGGTTGGGGCGGCCCAGCAATTCCCGGATCCACCGCCGGTGCGGGCCCTGCTTCGCCAAGGCTTCGCAGGGCTGGTGCAATGCTACTTCTTTGCCCTGGTCTGGCAGATCTGTTTGTTCAACAGCTCCTTCACCCACCGTCGGTGCGGGCCGGAGAGGGCGAGGCGGTCCAGTTCCGCCAGCGGGGTCCAGCGCAGGCCGGGGCGTTGCGCGAGGCGGCGGCGTTGCGCGGCGGTCAGCGCCACCGCATGGATGGACTCGGTGATCCGGTGGCGGGTGATGCTGCGCGCCTTCCGGGCCAGCCGCGGACCGGCCCGCACCGCCGCGGCGGCGGATCCGAGATCGGCCGCCGTCGGCAGTTCGTGCAGGTCGGCGAGCCGGCGGGCACCGGCGCCCGCGCGGTGGAGCAACAGGCAGCCGTCGTGCTCGCACCAGGCGCGCAGCACCTCGCGCCGTTCGATCTTCCGCGCCGCGAAGCGCGGGTAGGCTTCCGGGTCGCCGCGCCGCGCGGCGGCGCAGAACCGGCGCACCGGGCAGATCGCGCAGCGCGGCTGCCGCCGCTGGCAGACGAGCGCGCCGAGCTCCATCATCGCCTGGTTGTGGGTGCCGGGATCGGCGCGCCGGAGCAAAGCTTGGGCCAGCGGGGCCCAGTAACGCGCCGCCGTCGCGCCGTCGGGAAACTCCGTGCCGTCGGCGGTGAGGCGCGCGAGGACCCGCACCACGTTGCCGTCGACGCAGGCGGCGGGCGCGCCGAAGGCCAGGCTGGTGATCGCCGCCGCGGTGTAGGGCCCGACCCCGGGCAGCTCGGCCCAGGCCGCGGGGGTGCGGGGCGGTGCGGGCCGGGCGGCGAGCGCCCGGGCCAGCCGGTGCAGATTGCGGGCGCGGGAGTAATAGCCGAGACCCTCCCACAGCTTGAGGATCCGCGCCGCCGGCGCGGCCGCCACCGCCGCAAAATCCGGCAGGGCGTGCCGCCAGCGTTCGAAATAGGGGAGGACCGTCTTCACCTGCGTCTGCTGCAGCATGAACTCGGAGAGCACCGTCGCGTAGAGCGACGGTCGCTCGCGCCAGGGCAGCCGGCGGCGGTGGACGCGATACCACGCGAGCAGGGCGCGTTGGAACGCCGCCCGGTCGGCAATGAGACTTCGGGCTTGGGGCGCGGAAGACATGGGCTGGCGGCCACGATGCACAATCGGCCGGAGAAAACACCCCGAAACCGCCGCGGCCGAAACCGCCGGGCTGCCGGTGGCTTTTTCTTTGCGCTTTTTGCGCGTTTTTGCGGCTATCTCCGGCAATGAAGCGACGGCAGGACGACGACGAGGCGCCGAAGAAGCTCAGCACCTACACGATCAAGCTCGACGACACGCAGCTGGAATCGTTGCGCGCGGTCTGCGCCGCCAAACACTGGGAGCCGATGGAGGTGCCGTACGCGCGGTTTGCGTTCCGCGGGCCGGACGTGAACGTGACGGCCTACGACAAGCGCAAGGTGGTCGTGATCGCGGGCAAGGGCACGGAGGACTTCGTGCTCAATACGCTGGAGATGGAGGTCACGCAGGCGCCGCGGCTCGGCTATGACACGGTGTTGCACCCGGAATGGTTTGAGGCGCATGCGGGCCTCGATGAAAGCGGCAAGGGCGATTTCTTCGGCCCGGTGGTGGCCGCGACCGTGATTGCCGGCAAGGAGGCGGTCGACGGGTGGCTCAAGGCGGGAGTGAAGGACAGCAAGCGGCTGGCCGACTCGCAGATCCTCAAGTTCGACGACCTCATCCGCAGGACCGCCGGCGCGGTGGTGAAGACCTGCCACTGCGGCATGCCGAAGTACAACGAGCTGATGCTGCGCCCCCACGCCAACCTCAACCGGCTGCTGGCGTGGCAGCACGCCACGGCGCTGGAGCAGGCGCTCAACCAGAAATGGGTGCCGTGGGGCCTGCTCGACCAGTTCTCCAAGCAGCCGCTCACCCAGCGCGAGCTGGCGAAGAAACCGGTGAAGAACTTCGAGCTGAAGATGCGCGTCCGGGCCGAGGACGATCCGGTGGTGGCGGCGGCCTCGGTGGTGGCGCGCGCCGAATACGTGCGGGCCATGAAGAAGCTCTCGCTGCGCTTCGGCGGGCCGCTGCAGAAAGGCGCCGGGGCGAAGGTGAAGGAGCAGGCGGCTGCCATCATCGAAAGACTCGGCGCCCCCGCACTGCGGGACTTCGCCAAGCTCCATTTTCGCACCGCCTACGAGGTCGTCGCCGCCGCGGGCCGGCTCGCCGAGCTGCCGCTGCCCAAGCCGAAGGAGCGCGTGGAATGGCACCACAAGTGACGTCGACCACGGATTACACGGATGGGATCGAGGTTGCCGTGTGGGAGGTCATTCTGAGCGCAGCGAAGAATCCAGCGAGATATGGTCAGCGGTTCCCGGGCCACGCCCCGGGACACGTCACTTCGTTCAACCGGATCGAATACGGCCGATTCGGGTCGATCCGTGACATTCGTGGTTGATCTTACCCGCCCATGCCGAAGCGCCGCCAGCTCCGTGGATTCGATCTGAAACAGATCGAGGGCTGGGCGCAGCTCATCGGCGTTGACGAGGCGGGGCGCGGCGCGCTGGCCGGGCCGGTGGTGGCGGGCGCGGTGCTCGTGACCCAGGAGTTTCTGGAGGGCCGGTGGGCCGTGGCGCGCAGCGGCCGGGTCAACGACTCGAAGCAGCTCACGCCGGAGCAGCGGGCGGAGGTGTACGCGGACATCGAGCGGCTCGCGCTCGAGGGACAGCTGCGTGCCACGGTCGGCGAGGCGTCGGTGGCCGAGATCGAGGAGCTGAATATCCTGGGCGCCACCAAGCTCGCCATGCGCCGGGCGCTCGAAGGCCTCTATCCGCCCGGGGCCTTCGAGCGCAAGATTGAGCCGGACCTATTCGCCCCGCCGGAGGAGGTGCACGCCTTCCAGCCGCAGGTGTCGTGCCGGATCCTGATCGACGGGCTGGCGCTGCGCGGCTTCGTCTACCCCCACACGGCCGTGGTGCGCGGTGATGCGCGCTCGCTGTGCATCGCGATGGCCTCGATCGTCGCCAAGGTGACCCGGGACCGCCGGCTGGAGGCGCTGGAGGCGCAGTATCCCGGCTACGGTTTTGCCCGGCACAAGGGGTACGGCACCGACGACCACCGGCTGGCGTTGCTGCAGCGCGGCCGCTGCCCGGCGCACCGCGGCACGTTCCTCCGCAAGCTCATGCGCGGCCGGGTCGACCCGGCGCAGATGAGCCTGTTCGAGTGAGGCGCGGACAAAACAGGGTTGCATGCCCGCCGCCGCGCCCTGTCATGCTAACCGCATACTGTTTTTCCCATGGCCGGCCGGAAACATAGCTCCCTCGACCGCGTGCTCGGGCGGCTGGACACGCTGGATTCGGTCAACCTCGCCAACCTCGTGCAGCGGCTGGCGCGGGAGCGGGGCCTGTTCGAGGCGGTGTTCAACACCATCCAGGAGGGCATCCTCGTCATCAACGGCGAGGGCGCCATCGAATACGCCAACGAGGCCGCCACCCGCCTCATCGGGCTGCCCGAGGGCGAGCTGGCGGGCGCCACGCTCTGGCGGCTCGTGCCCGGCCTGCGCCCGTCGCTCGAGGCGTCGCTGGCCGACGGCGCGGTGGTGCCGGTGGTCGCGCGCGAAATCGAGCTGAGCTACCCGCAGCCGCGGGCCGTGCGGCTGTACATGGTGCCCTTCCAGGCCGACGGCGCGCGGCCGGGCGCGCGCCGCTTCGCCGTCATCCTCACCGACATCACCCGGGAGAAGCAAACGACCGAACGGCTGATCGAGGACGAAAAGACCTCATCGGTGCTGCTGCTCGCCGCCGGGGTGGCGCACGAACTCGGCAACCCGCTCAACTCGCTCACCATTCACCTGCAGCTGATCGCGCGGAAACTGCAGAAACGGAAGGTCTCGCCCGACCTCGAATCGCTCGGCAAGTCCGTCGCGGTCTGCCAGGAGGAGGTGAAGCGGTTGAACGGCATCATCACCAACTTTCTCGAGGCGATCCGCCCCCGGCCACCGGATCTCGCCGAGACGAACGCCGTCGACGTGCTCGACGAGGTGCTGCGGTTCGAAGCCGGCGAGCTGAAGAACCGCGGCATCGCCGTCGAAGCCGAGGCGCAGGCCGACCTCCCGCCCGTCCTGGCCGACCGCAACCAGCTGAAACAGGTTTTCTTCAACCTGATCGCCAACGCCATGGAGGCGATGGGGCCCGGGGGCAGATTGCGGATCCGGTCGCGGGCCGACGACGATGCCGTCTACCTCATGTTCGGTGACTCCGGCGTGGGCATCCGGCAGGAGGATCTCTCGCAGCTGTTCCAGCCGTATTTCACGACCAAGCCCGGCGGGCATGGCCTCGGGTTGATGATCGTGCAGCGCATCATGCGGCAGCACGGCGGCACGGTCGGCATCGAGAGCAAGGAAGGCCTGGGCACGGTCGTGACCCTCGCCTTTCCGCAGCGGAACCGCCGCATGCGGATGCTGGAGCGCGGCGCGGATTGAATTCGCCCGTCCCGGCATGGGGGCCGGGAAGGACGCCGGCCTGCGGCTTTGACTCGCGGCGCGCGGCCTGTTGCGATGGCCGCATGGAAACCGGCTGGCTGCACCCCCGCGAGGAACTGGTCGAAACGATGCGGCGCATCTACCGTCACCGGATGACGACCACCTCGGGCGGCAACCTCTCCATCCGCGACCCCGATGGCGGCATCTGGATCACGCCGGCGGGGGTGGACAAGGGCGGGCTGCAGCCAGCGGACGTGGTGGGCGTGCGGCCGGACGGCGCGCGGACGGGGCGGCACGAGCCGTCCTCCGAGTTCCCGTTTCACCGGGAGATCTACCGCTGCCGCCCGGACCTGGGGGCCATCGTGCATGCGCACCCCGGGGCGCTGGTGGCCTTCAGCATCTGCCGGCGGCTGCCGGACACCCGCGTGCAGGTCCTGGCGCACGCCGTCTGCGGCAAGGTGGCCTACGCGCCCTATGCGTGCCCGGGCAGCGAACAGCTGGGGCGGAACATCGCGGCGACCTTTGCCGCGGGCGCGGACTGCGTGATGCTGGAAAACCACGGCGTGGTCATCGGCGGGCGGGACCTGAAGGACGCCTTTCAGCGGTTCGAGACGCTTGAGTTTGTCGCGCAGACACTGGTCAAGGCGGCGACTCTGGGCGAGATCCGGCCGCTGGCGGCGGACCGGCTGGTCGAACGCGGGCTGCCGGAGCTGGGCGAGCTGCCGTCCGCCGCGCCGTCGAACCGCGAGAAGGAGCTGCGCACGCAGATCTGCCGGTTTGTGCATCGGGCCTACGAGCAGCGGCTGCTGATCAGCACCGCGGGCTCGTTCTCGGCGCGGCTGGACCGGGACCAGTTTTTGATCACGCCGCGGCGGCGCGACCGGCTCGAGCTGGAGCCGCCGGGGGTGGTGCGGACCACCGGCGCCGCCTGCGAACGGGGCCAGCGGCCGAGCCGCACGGCGCTGCTGCACGCCGCGATCTACCGGCGCCATCCCGAGGTCGGGGCGATCGTCAATGCCCAGCCGGTGCATGCCAGCGCCTTCTGCATGACCGGGGCGGGTTTCAGCACCCACACGATCCCCGAGAGTTACGTCGTGCTCAGGGAAGTGCCGAAGCTGCCCCACGCCTGCGTGGTGGCCGGGGCGGAGCAGATCGCGGCGGAAGTTTCGCCGGCCGGCCACCCGGCGGTGTTGATCGAGAACGAAGGCGCGCTGGTGGTGGGCCGCGACGTGCTCCACGCGTTCGACCGGCTCGAGGTGTTGGAGGCGACCGCCGAGGCGCTGGTGCTCAGCCGCCCCCTCGGTCCGGTGGTGCCGATGTCGGCCGCCGCCATCGACGAACTGCGGCGCGTGTTCAAGCTGGGCTAAGGCGGGTTTTCCGACTCGCTGTGGTGAGGATAGTCATGCTGAGCGCAGCGACCTGTCCTGCGAAGCCTTGGCGAAGTAGGAAGCATCCAAAGGTGCTTTGCCGCGGGTTTGGGCTGCGTCCCGCTGGATCCTTCGCCACGCGCAGGATGACAATTGGCAGAGTGCGGGTTTGGAAGGCCCACCCTGATCCCGCCCAGGCCGGGGGCATTGCCGTCTCCGGCCGGCGGGCGGGCCCGTCACTGCTGCCGCGTCACCGCTGCGTCGAGCGGGAATTGGAGTCGCGATCCCCGCCCCCGCTGGGCGCGGAGGACGAACCTCCCGAAGACGACGCGGGGGCTGAATAGGACGAGCTCCCTCCGGAAGGCGCCGAGTAGCTCCCTCCGGATGGCGATGAATAGCTCCCCCCGGAAGGCGACGAATAATTTTGCCCCGACGACGGGCTGTAACGCGGCGCGGGCGAATTCGGGCGGGATCCCGAACCCGAATCACCCCGATGCCATGTCGAAGAGCGGCCGGAGGAGTCCGGGCTGTGTTGGCGCTGCGCGGAGGTATTGGCCGG
>CAZAFS010000035.1:0-16562 GCA_964484165.1 uncultured Opitutaceae bacterium
GGAAGCCGCCGTTGGACTCGGTGCCGCACTTGATGCGGCCGGTGACGCGGTCGCGATCCGGCGCGAGCTGCTGGGTGCGGCCGAAGGTGCCGTCGAGCATGGTGCCGAGATCATAACCCGTGACCCGGCAGTTCGTGATGGCCACGTTCTCGGTGGCGCGCGCCACGCCGAGCGCGTACGAGCTCTTCAACACGATGGCGTCGTCGTTCGGCGTGTTGACCGTGCAGTTGTCCACGCGCACGTTGCGGCAGCAGTCGACGTCGAAGCCGTCGCGCACGGTGTCGACCTTGACGTGATCGATGGTGAGATCGTCCACGCCCGTTGCAAGCAGCGCGAAGTGGCCGCCGCGCAGGATCGAGAAGTCGCGCAGCAGGACGTTGTGGCAGAGTTTGAGCGCGATGGCCTTGTTGCCCCACCCGTCCATGCTCTCGCCCTGGTTGGGATCATCCGGGAGCAGCGGGTCGGCGATCACGGCGCCGTCGGGTCCGAGGCTCAAGGGCAGGTCGCCGGCGCGCTGGGCGCGGCGCGGACCGGGGCCGCGGCGGGACAGCCCGCGGCCGTCGATTCGGCCCGGCCCGAGAATGGAGATATTGGCGAGATTTTCGCCCCAGATGAGGCTGTTGTGCCAGTGACTGTGGCCAAAATCCTGGTACTGGTCCCACTCGTTCGGCTCGGCCGGATCGTAAACTCCGGCTTCCGGACCCGGCGTGGCGGCGAGGAGAGTCGCGCCGTGGTCGAGATACAGGGCGATGTTGCTGCGCAGCCGGATGGAACAGCTGAGGTAGGTGCCCGCCGGAAAATGCACCGTGCCCCCGCCCGCCGCGTGGGCCGACTCGATCGCGCGGTTGATGGCGTCGGTGTCGGGTGTCGCGCCGTCGCCCCGGGCGCCAAAGGCACGGACATCGTGGATGCGCCCGCCGCCCGCGGCGGGAGTGCTCCCGGTAGCGCCGCAAATGCCCGCGCGCAGCGGGAAGAGAAACGACCGCCAGAAACAACGCTCGAGGGATGGAATCATGTAACGAGAAGCCCCGCACTGTGGGTCATCAAACCGTTCCTACGCAAGACATCGCGCAACCTCCAAGCGCCACGTGACATAACCGTTGCTTTTAGGCCGGCCGCAGCCGGCAACGGATTCTGATTAACACCATCCAAGCCGGCGGTCCCGTTGACTCGTCCGGCATTGGGAGCACCTTGTGCCACCCCCCATGGTAAGCCCGAATCTGACCCATTTGCCGGCCGAAGTGCCGGCGCCCAACGGCCAGCCCCGCACCATCCAAGACGCGGTCATCCGGCTCGCCGGCGATTCCCAAGACGGCATCCAGACCATCGGCGGCTTTCTCGCCCGACTCGCCGGCCGCTCCGACCAGGACGTGATGACGTACATGACGATCCCGTCCACCATCTCCGGGGGGCCGTCGATCTTCCAGGTGCGGATGGGCAACGGCGACATCCTGACCGCCGGCGACCAAGCGGATCTCCTGGTGGCGTTCTACCAGCACAGCTACGACAGCCACGTCAATTCCCTGCGGCCGGGCGGCGTGCTGCTCTACGACTCCGATCACGTCAACCCCAACCCCGACGACAAGCGCTTCACGGCCATCGGCGTGCCCATCACGAGCCGGACTATCGAGGCGGTCGGCGGCGCCGCCAAGGACAAGGGCAAGAACATCTTCGTGCTCGGCCTGCTGGCGCGCATCTTCCAGCTCGACGTGGCGAAGCTCGCCGCGCTCGTCAAGGAGCGCTTCGGCGGCCGCGCGGAGGACGTGGTGCGCAACGCGATGGTGGCCTTCGACGCGGGCTACGCCTACCCGGCCGACAACATCCGCGACTGCTTCTTCCGGTTCGACGGGGCGCGGCGCGCCTCCAGCCGCCCGCAGGTCACGATGGACGGCAACACCGCGCTGGCCTACGGGCTGATCGCCGCCGGCGTGCGCTACGGCGCCGCCTACCCCATCACGCCGTGGTCAACCATCATGGAACTGCTCCGAAGCGAGCTGCCCAAATACGGCGGCATCTTCGTGCAGGCGGAGGACGAACTGGCCGCCGTGGCGTACGCGCTGGGCGCCGCCTACGCCGGGCACCTGGCCGTCACCGGGAGCTCCGGCCCCGGCCTGTCGCTCAAGATGGAGGGGCTGAGCTGGGCCGTGATGGCCGAGATGCCGCTCATCGTCATCAACGTGCAGCGCGGCGGCCCGAGCACGGGCCTGCCCACCAGCGTCGAGCAGAGCGATCTGCTGCAGGGCATCTACGGCAGCCACGGCGACACGCCGCGCGTCGTGCTCGCGCCGCGGAACGTCGAGGACTGCTTCTACATCGCGCTCGACGCCGGCCGCCTGGCCCGGCAGTACAGCACGCCCGTCCTCATTCTCACCGACCAGTCGCTCGCCACGCGCATCGAGGCGTTCGACGAGCCCGATCTCGCCCGCCTGATGGTGGAGGTGAAGCCCGACCTGTCCGAGCGCGGCGCCGATTTCAAACCCTATCCGCTCGACCGCCTGACCCGGCACGCCCCGCCCGGCACCCGCACCGCCTCGGGCAAGTTTCCCAACGTGACGGGCCTCGAGCACGACGAGGACGGCCATCCTTCGGGCAACCCCGCCATGCACGCGAAGATGACGGCGAAGCGCCGGGAGAAAATCAAGGCGCTCGGCGCGGAACTCCCGCTGCCGGAGGTCTACGGCGACGACGAGGGCACCGTGCTGCTCGTCGGCTGGGGTTCAACGTGGGGTCCGATCCGGGAGGCGGTCCGCCGCCTGCGCGACAGCGGGCTCAAGGCGGCCCAGATCCATCTGCGCCACCTGCATCCGCTGCCGAACGGCCTCGACACGATCTTCGCCCGCTACCGCCACGTGCTGGTGGTCGAGATGAACGACGAGGGCCTCTACGGCTTCGGCCAGCTGGCGATGCTGCTGCGGGCGCGCCTGGCCAACCCGGCCATCCGCAGCATCACCAAGACCGACGGCCTCACCTTCAAGGTGCGCGAGATCGTCGACGGCGTCACCCGCCTGCTCGGCCACGACCGGCTGAGCGAAACGCAGGCGCCCTTTGCCCGCTGAGCGGGCAAAAGTGACAAGTTCCAAGTACCAAGTGACAAGAAGCCGCCACTGAATCTCCGATTTCAGACTCCCCCCGATGAGCTCCGCCACTTCCATTATTCCCACCCGCCCGGCCAGCGCCCCGGCGCGCCCCCCGCTGACGCGGAAGGCCCTCGCGGCCGATCATCCGACGTGGTGCCCCGGCTGCGGCGATTTTGCCGTGCTGGCCTCCTTCCAGCGCACCCTCGAGAAGCTGCAGTACCCGCAGGAGAACATCGTCTGTTTCGCCGGCATCGGCTGCTCCTCCCGCTTCCCCTACTTCGTCAACGCCCACGGCGGCCATTTCCTCCACGGCCGGGCGCTGCCCATCGCCGCCGGCGTCAGCCTCAGCCGCGACGACCTGCACGTGTTCGTGTTCGGCGGCGACGGCGATGGTTTCTCCATCGGCGGCAACCACCTCGTCCACACCGCGCGCAAGAACATCCGGATCACCTATGTCATCATGGACAACTTCGTCTACGGACTGACGAAGAAGCAGACCTCGCCCACCTCCCCCCTGGGCTTCAAATCCAAGACCGACCCGACCGGCGTGCTCGACCAGCCGATCAACCCGATGCGCACGCTGATCAACAGCGGCGCCACGTTTGTCGCGCGCAGCCACGCCGCCCAGGTCGGGCACATGACGGAGATGATGGAGCGGGCGGCGCGGCACGACGGATTCTCGGTCGTCGAGATACTGTCCGAATGCGTGGAGTTCTTTCCCGGCGCCTTTGACGCGGGCAACCCGCGCAAGAACGGCGCGTTCAAGCTCATCGAAGAGAAGAAGCGCGACGGCTCGCCGGAGGACGCCCGGCGGCATGATCCCACGGACGAGGTCGAGGCCTTCCGCCTCGCGACGCTGCCCTGGCCCGGCGTCTTCGGCGTCTTCTACGAGGCGCAGCGCCCGTCCAAAAACCGGCTCGAGGCCGATCTCATCGCCCGGGCCCGGGAGAAGAGCGGCGACAAGACCAGCCAGGAGTTGCTGCAGTCGTCGTTCGCCCGCCTCCGCTAGCGGATCCGCCAAGGTCGGCCGGAGAACGATGTAGGAGCCTGCTTGCAGGCGATTCTCCCTGTGCGATCGTTCTACGTGGACGCGATAGAGGACGGTTCGCGAGCAAGCTCGCTCCTACAATTGCAGCGCGGCCCGCTCAGCGCGCCGAGTCCCGGAGGAGCCGCTCGAGCTGGTCCTTCCACACCGCGGCGAGCGTGTGCGTGCCGTGCCCGCGGGTCTGCGCGCTCATCGGCAGCACCACCGCGCGGCCGTGCGGCACCCGCTGGATCGCGCTCTCCAGAATCCCGAGCTCCGGCGGATTGATGAGGTCGTCCGCCGAATTCACCGCCAACAGCGGCGCCCGGATCCGCTCGAGACCCGGCGCCGGATCGTAGTCGCGCGACGCCTCCACCGCGTAGAGGATGTCGTTGGCGTCGTCGTCTTTCATGACCGCGGCCACGAACGCGTCGAGCACCGCATCGGTGCGGGCCAGCGTGGGCGTCGCCTGCTGGCGGAGCACCGGGTTGCTGCTCATGAACCAGAGCATTTCGGCGGCGGTGCGGAGCGAGGGCGGCTGCGCCTGGTACTCGCCGTTCTGCCACGCGGGGTCGTGGCGGATGGCGTCGATGATCATCCGGCGCCAGACGCGGTTGCGGCCCGCGATCTGGGTCGGCAGCGATGCAAGCGGCATGAGTGCATCCATGAAGTCGGGATGCAGTTCGCCCCACAGCCAGGTGTGCATGCCGCCCATGGAGGTGCCCATGACCAGCCGCAGGTGGTTCACGCGGAGCCCGTCGGTCAGCAGCCGGTACTGCGCCTCCACCATGTCGAGGTAGCCGTAATGGGGAAAGCGGGCGTGCAGACCATCACTGGGCTTGCCCGACTGTCCGTGACCGATGCCGTCGGGCAGGACGATAAAGAAGCGCGTCGCGTCCAGCGGCTGCCCGGCGCCGAACAGCTCGCCGGCGAACTCCGGGCGGATGAACTGCGCGCCGCTGCCGGTCGTGCCGTGCAAAATCAGGACCGCATTGCGCATCACGCCGTTCGCGTCGTACGCGGGCCGGCCGAGCGTGCGGTAATGGATCCGCAGTTCCGGCAGTGTCTCGCCGGATTGGAAGTGAAAGTCCCGGAGGACAAAATCGCCCTCGGCGGGCGGAGGATAATCCGCGGCGCGGCCGGGGACGGTGGCCAGCAGCAGAACGACCAACCAGAGGCGTTTGGGCATGAGGGGGCGGGCTCAGCCGACGAGCCGGGTGGTGGTGCGCACCAATTCCTCCGCGACCTTCTGCGCGGCCTTGTGAACCCGCGGATCCTTCAGCGCGCCCTGGTCGTCGAACGCCTCGTCGGCGTGGGGCAGCGTGCATTGCGCCGGCACGACGTGGCAGCCGAGGTGCAGCAGCAATTGCCGCGCGACCTGGGCGGAACGGATTCCGCCAAAGATGCCGGGCGACGCCGAGACCACGGCCGCCACCCGGCCGGCGAGCGGATTGGGCTCGGCGCGGGTGCACCAGTCGATCGTGTTCTTGAGCAGCGGCGTGATGAGCGAGTTGTATTCCGGCGACGCGATGAGGAGGGCCGGGTGCTGGGTGATCAGCGCGACCAGCCGCTGCGCATTCGCCGGCATCCCGTCCTTGTCCTCGAGGTCGCCGTGGTAGACGGGCAGCGGATAATCGTTGAGGTCGACGAGCGTCACCTCGCCGCCCGCCGCGCGCACCGCCGACACGACGACGGCGAGGAGCTTCTTGTTCAACGATTCCCGCCGGGCGCTGCCGGCGAAGGCGAGGATGCGGGGCGGCTGGCTCATGGCTGAATCATTAGCCCAACTCCGCCGCCGGGCAACTCCCGGGCCGCCTTTTGCGGCCGATCCGCCAAAACTCGCGTTGCACCCGCCGAAGCTCCGGGTTTTCATGCGCCCATGACCGCGCTCATTCGCCGCCTCACCCCGCTCCTGCTCGCCGCCGCGTGCGCCGCCCCGCTGCCCGCTGCGGACATGTACGTCTATTTCGGCACCCATCGCTCCGGACCCGGCCTCGGCCTTTCCGTGGCGCATTTCGACACCGCCACCGGCGCGCTGACCACGCCGAAGTTCCTCCTGGAGGCCCAGGAGCCGGCGTTCTTCGTGATCGATCGCGCCGGCCGCCACCTCTACACCTGCAACTCCGGCGACCCCGGGCAGATCAGCGTCTACGCGATCGATCCGGCGACGGCCCGGCTGACGCTGCTGAACCAGGCGCCTTCCGGCGGTCGCGATCCCAGCTACGTCTGTCTCGACCAGACCGGCCGCTTTGTGCTGGTCGCCAACTACGAAGGCGGGAACATCGCCGCGTTCGCCCTCACGCCCGATGGCCGGATGGGCGAACAGACAGCCTTGGTGCAGCATCTCGGCCACAGCGTGAACCCCAAGCGCCAGGCGCACGCCTATGCCCACTCGATTATCGTCGATCCCACCAACCGGTTTGCCCTCACCGCCGACCTCGGGCTCGACCGGCTGTTCGTCTACCGGTTCGACGCCACGACCGGCGAACTGACGCCGAACGACCCGCCCTTTGCCTCGGTCAAGCCCGGCTCGGGCCCGCGGCACGTCACCTTCCATCCCAACGGCCGCTGGGTCTATCTGGTCAACGAGATGGGCTGCACCGTGACCGCCTTCAACTGGGACTCCGCGACCGGCGCGCTGGCCGAGTTCCAGACGATCACCACCCTGCCGGCGGACTTCACGGGCACCAGCACCTGCGCCGAAATCCTGGTGCATCCCAACGGGAGGTTCCTCTACGCCTCCAATCGCGGCCACGACAGCATTGCGATTTTCGCCATCGACGCCGCGACCGGACGCCTGACCCCGATCGAGTACGCGCCCACCGCGGGCAAGAGCCCGCGCAACTTCGCGTTCGATCCGACGGAGCAGTGGATCATCGTCACCAACCACAACAGCGACAACGCCGTGGTCTTCCGGGTTGACGCCGCCACCGGCCGGCTGACCCAGACCGGCGCGCCGGTCCCCGTGCCGTTCCCCTTCTGCGAGCGCTTTCTGCCGGTGCCCTAGGCCGCCGGGGCGGTCTAGTCTGCTTTCGTTTCCACCGGCGGAACGCCGGGCCCAAGATGCTGCTCCAGGAACGCCTCGACGGCCTTGAAGATGGTGCGACGGGACTTCTCGCTCGCGAACACGCTGTGGCCCAGTTCGGAAAGGTAGAGGGTCTCCGGCTTGCGGCCGGCTGTCTCCAGCGCGGCGACCATGGCCCGCGCCTGCTTGACCGGCACCGTCCGGTCGTCCTTGCCCTGGATGATGAGCACCGGCGCGGCGATGCTGCCGGCGAAGTTGACCGGCGAGATTGACTTCAGGAACGCCTCGTCGGTGCGCGGATCGCCGATCTCCCTTTGCCAGTAACTGCGCGCAAAAACATACTCCGGATCGCTGAGGTTCTTGAAGATGGTGAACCAGTCGGTCACGCCCGCGATGGAGATGCCGCATTGATAAAGTCCGGGGCTGCGGCCGAGAGCGAACAACGCCGAGTAGCCCCCGTAGCTCGCGCCCAGGATCGCCACGCGCTTGGGATCGGCCACGCCGGCGCCAATCGCCCATTTGGCCCCGTCCTCGATGTCATCCTGGATGGCCAGACCCACCTCCCGCCGGCCCTGGCGGAAGAAATCCACCCCGTAACCCGGCGACCCGCGATAGTTCATCTGGAGGACGGCATAGCCGCGGTTGACCAGGAACTGCGCCAGCGGATCGAACCCCCAGGCATCGCGGACCCAGGGACCGCCGTGAGGCATGACGATCAGGGGCAGGTGCTTCGGCGGATAGCCGACGGGCAGCGTCAGATAGCCGTTAATGGTCTGGCCGTCGCGGGCCGCGTAATGGATGGAAAGCATCTCCGCCATCTGCGCGGAATGGATCTGCGGCATGCGCGGCGCGATCGGCTTGATCGAGTGCTTCGCGGCATCGAGCAGGTAATACGTCCCGGGGTCCCGGTCGGAAAACGCCAGGTAGAGGATGCGCTCGTCGTCCCGCGATTGGTTGACGTAGAGGTTGATCGTGTCCGGCAACATCCGGTCGATCGCGCGTTGAAAGGCGACGAACTCCTTGTCGTACCATTGCACCCGCGGAGCGTCCCGCAGGTACCAGATCCCGACCAGCGCCTGCTTCTTCTCGGAAAAAACCACGCGCGCCATCGGCACCCCGTCCACCGACGGCGTGAATGTCTCCGAAACGAGGTCGTACTCGGGATCGCTGGCCACGAGCTTGACCGTCGGCTCCGCGCCCAGGGTCAGCAGGAAGATCGCCGTGCGGTTCTCGGCGGACAGCGCGGACACATACAGATTCTCGTTGGTGCGATCGAAGCCCAGCACCTGCGGATTGCGCAGCTCCTTCGGCAAGTCGAGCGCCTGCCACGGCGCCCGTTCATCCTTCCGGTAGATGACGCCGAACCGCAAGCCGCCCTTGGCGACGAGGCCGATCCGGACCCGTCCCTGGTAATCCACGCCCCACCCGATCACATTGCCCGGATTCTCCACCTCGCGGTTCATGTCGCCGGTGGCGGTGTTGATCTTGATGACGTCCGGATAGAGGATGCGTTTGCCGGCATAGTCATGCTGGTCCAGCATGAGGATGTTCTGGTCGGCATCGTTGAACGCATGGATCACCCTCAGCGCCCACAGCACATCCCGGGTACTGACATTGACCAGCAGGCCCTGGTTGAGGGGCAGGATTTCGTAGCCGCTGACCGGCTTCCAGTTGGAGCCGTCGCGATTGACCGCCTTGGTGCCAAACCACGTATCCCACACCGTCGAGGTGAAAAGCAGGCGCTTGTCGCCGATCCAGAGAAAGGACTCCACCTCCCGGGGCATGACCGTGCCCAAGGCCTCCGTACTGCCCAAGGTGAACGGCGTGCCCACCATCGTCGCCAGGTCGCCGGCGTACACCGTGGAATGCCCCACGTAGTTGCGCATGTAGGCGACGTACTGACCGTCCCCCGAGATCTGCATGTGCGAGTAAGCGGGATCCTTGACGAAATCATCGAGCGGGAGGCGGGGCACGGCGCCGAGCCCGCCGGACAAAAGGACGAAGACGAGGCCGACCAGACAGCGGCGTGGACTCCGGTGGGGCATGGACAGGAAGGGATGGATATGATCATCGGCCGGAGTTTACAGCCAAATCCGACCAAGGGGCGCCTAGCCGCCGGGCGCCTGCAGCACCACCGCGCCGGGGTGGATCCGCCGCAAGGCCTCCTGGATCAAACGCAAATTGCGCACCGAGCCCACGGCATGAAACGGCACCGTGCCCCCCTCCGGGGTATAAACGCAAAAGCGCCCGTGAAACATGAACACGGCCGCCGCGCTCTGCCGGACCTCCCCATTTTCGTGATATGAAAACAACACGAGGCTCGCCGGCCGGTGGCGCGCCAGCTTCGCCGCCACCACGCTGGCGTCCCGCACCGCGCTGTTGTCATCGAGCGGCCGGCCCTCGGGCGGATCGGGCTCGGGCTGCTGGGGAAAGTCGAACCGGTAGAGCGGATAGCGCGCCGTGATGCGCGGATATTTCGCCACGATCAGCGCCGAGATCCCGTCGACGTCCTCCCGCTGCGCCGCCGACACTTCCAGCGGAAGAAAACCGAAGTTCACGTCCCACGACCACAACCGGCCATGCCAGAGGAAGACCGCGACGGCATGGCCGGCCACGACCTCGTCGGCCTCCTTCGCGCCCCATTGGAGCACGCGCACCCAGGCATCCCCGCCGAAGCGCTCCCGAAACTGGTCGTAGAAGAAGATCGACTCCACCAGGCAGCCGTTGGCCACGTTGAGCGACTCGTGCGGAAACAGCGCCGCCGGCGGCGCCGCCAAAACGTGCGTTCCGGCAAAGCCCAGGCAGGCGAAGGCGAGCGCGTATTTGATCACCCCGGCTTCGATGAAAACAAACCGCGCGCCGGAGTCCACCCGCGTTTGCCGCCGGTTGGGAGTCCACCGGGCGGGTCAACCCACCGGCCTGCGGTGTCAGTAATCCACGCTGATGGCCAGGCCGCGGCCGGCGCGGGTGACCCACGGCGCGAACGCCACCGCCGTCCGGCCGGCCTGCTCCGTGCGCCTGGCCTCGTTCAGCCGCACCAACGACCGACCCACCGTCGTCCCGATCACGGCTCCCGCCAGCACATCCGACGCGAAGTGGGCGTTGTGGTCCATCCGCGCCAGGCACACCAGTCCGGCCATGGCGTAGGCTGCGCCGCCCACCCACGGGCTGTCATAGTGCAGCGAGACGACCGAGGCCACGGCGAACGCCTGCGTGGCATGCCCCGAGGGAAAAGAGGCGCCGCCGTTGAATGGCCGAAAATGATAGGCGCCTTGGTGCTCCTCCGGGCGGCTGCGGCCGGCCACCTCCTTCAACAACGGGGTGATGATGCCCGCCGCCACGATGCTGGCCGACAGCGCGTCCACCGCCGTGTTCTCCGCCTGCGGATCGTGATTGATGATCCCCTCCAGATAAAAACCGCCGATGACGGCGAATGAGCCGGTCGACCCGAGAACCTCAAAGTGATTGACCGCTTTCTCCCACGAGGAACCGGTGTTCCGCTGGGTCCAGTTGCGAAGCGGCCGATCCAGCAGTGCGGCGGCGCCGACGACCGCGATCGAATCGGCCGAGAAGATCAGCCAATCCCGGCCATCCCACCGCACCGGCGCCGTCAGCGTGGAGGCGGCATCGTCCCACCAGAGACGGGGATAATCCCGCGCGGACAGCGGGGGCGCGTCCACGGCCGACACCAAGGGGCTCAGTGCCGGCAGCAGGCACGGAAGCAACCAATGGGTCAGAGTCGCAAAGCAACGACGGCCTTTTGAGCGGGGATTCACCGGCGTCTCCTCATCTAGCCAATAACGGCGAAATTGCGACCGGCCGGGACGGTTTGACTCTGCCGCCGCCGGATCTAATGTTGGACCCTTCCGTCCGATGGCCGAGCCGTTCGAGAACAACAAGCGCCTGGAGATTGCATTCCTGATCGGGGTGCAGACGCCGCGCCTGCCGCCCGGCGAGGGCGCCGAACTGCTCGCCGAGCTGCGGGAGCTGGTGGACAACCTCGGCCTGACCGTCGCCGGCAGCGCGCTCGTTCACCTGCGCGCGCCGACGCCCGCCTTTCTGCTCGGGCGGGGCAAGGCCGCAGAGCTCATCGCGGCGGCGAAGGCGGCGGGCGCCAATGTCATCATCCTCGACGAGGCCATCTCCCCCGCCCAGCAACGCAACTGGGAGGAGGAAGCCGGGATGGCCGTGCTCGACCGCCAGGAGGTCATCCTGGAAGTCTTCGCCGATCGGGCGCACACCCGCGAGGCGATGCTCCAGGTTGAGCTGGCGCGCCAGGAATACTTCCTGCCCCGCCTGAAACGGGCGTGGACGCACCTCTCCCGCCAGCGCGGCCGCGGCGCCCTGGGCGGCGAGGGCGAGACCCAGCTCGAGCAGGACCGGCGCACGGTGCGCGCGCGCATCGGTCACCTGCAGGAGGCGCTTCTCCAGGTGCGCCGGCAGCGCGGCGTGCAGCGCCAGCGCCGCCTGCGCGTGCCCGTGCCCACCTGCGCCATCGTCGGCTACACCAACGCCGGCAAATCCCTCCTGCTCAACCGCCTCACCGGCGCCCACGTGCTGGTCGAGGACAAGCTGTTCGCCACGCTCGACCCCACCACGCGCCAGCTCGCCCTGCCCAACAACCAGAAGCTGCTGATCACCGACACCGTCGGCTTCATCCGCCGCCTGCCGCACGGTCTCGTCGAGGCGTTCAAGGCCACGCTCGAAGAGGTGGTCGTCGCCGATTTCCTCATCCACGTGCTCGACGTGACCAGCCCCGATGTCGCCCGGCATCAAGCCACCACTTTGGCCGTGCTGGCCGAGCTGGGTGCCGAGCGGAAGAAAATCCTCACCGTTTTCAACAAGGTCGACATCGCGGCTCCCGCCGCGCTCGAGTCGGCGCGTCTGTCCACCCCCGGCGCCCTCTTCGTGAGCGCGAAGACCGGCGCGGGCCTCGACACGCTGCTGGCGCGCTGCGCCGAGTTCGTGGCGCAGGAATTCGGCGCCACCGAACTGCTCGTGCCCCACGACCGTTACGACATCGTCGCCCGCCTGCATGAGATCGGGCACGTCCATGCGCAGGACCTGCAGGACGACGGCATCCACCTCCACGGGCACTTCCCCGCCGCGCACTCGGCGGTCTTCGCGCCGTACGTGGTGAACGGCCTTCCGGCGGCGAAAGCGGTGACCGCCGTCCCGTAAGACGGGGCGGCTTCCGCCGGCCGCGGTGCGCAGGCGGCGCCGGTGCGTCAGTCGTCGCCGAAGCTGATGCCCAGCATGCGCGCGGTCTGCACGATGTCGCCGTCGATCGGCACGGTGCGCAGGCGCCCGACGGCATCCGTGATCTTCACCGCCGTCGTGTCCGGCGGCCGCAGGGCCACCATGTGGCCGAACCGGCCCTCCTGCACGAGCTTGACGGCGCGCGCGCCGAACCGCGTGCACAGCACGCGGTCGAACGTCGTCGGTCCGCCGCCGCGCTGCAGGTGGCCCAGCACGACCACGCGGGTCTCCTTGCCCGTGCGGCCGCCGATCTCCGCCGGCCACGTAGAAGTCTTTTCCATGGCTCGCGGCGGCGAACTGCGTCAGGGCGGGGCGGCAGCTGCGCGATCGCCGTGTTCCAGGTATTGGCGACCGGATCAGAGGCGGCAAAATTCCTGCTCGCACCCTAACCGCTGCTGGCACCGCCAACCTCGCAGGCTTTATTGCCGATCGCGCCGGGCCGCACCGCCTCAGAAAATCGGCCTGCCGACAAGCGGCAGCCCTACATTCGTCTGCATGAGTCCGCCTCAGGCCACCTCTTCGACGGCCAATGGAACCATCCGGCCACAGAGTTCCGGGCGATCGGCCAGCGAAAGCCATGGTATGGGAGTCGCGCCATTGAGGCCGAGCGACATAACCAGTGTGCGCCAATCTTCGCCGGGCAACAGGGGATAGTCCTCGACGGTGAAACCGCGTTTCAGGTAGAGCCGGGTGGCTGCGCCGTATTCCTCCTCATCCGTGGTCCACAGGCGCAGCACCGAGCGGCCCTCCTGCCGGGCGATCGCTATGATCATGTCCAGGAACCGCGCACCGTGACCATGGCCGCGCATGATCGGAAGGAGCCCGAACCATGAGAGCCAGGTCTCCTCCGCCATGTCGCGGTAGTCGTACAACCCGGCCACCCCGACCACCCGGTTGTCGAATCGCGCCGTCCAGAACCGCACGCGTTCCAGTCTACGCGCCGAGAGAAACCCGGTGTGGGCCTCCGGGCAAAGCGCGGCCGCGAGCGCCACCTGGTGCTCGTCCTCCCATGGAAAAAGTTCGGCGATGACCTGGCGGGCTTCGTCCAGTTGCGCCGACCGGAGCTCCTCGATTTTCATTAAGGGCCCGTAACTACACCTTCGCAGCCCGGAGTGAATGCCGCATCGCGGGACAAGCGCGGCTAATTATTCCGCTCATGCCGCGTATTTCCGCGCCGAATTCCAAGCGCCCCGCCGGACATGGTGGACTACGGCCGCAAGTTTTTTCGCCCCGCCCATTTACGCCAATTCGCCGTTTGGGCTTCCGGACTGGACGCCGATGCCGCGGCATCTGATGTTGCCGGCCGGTCGCCTGCGACAAAGCGACTCACCACCGCCATCCCAACGGGTTTCACCTCGATCCCACCACAAACTTGCCCCGCGCGGCGCATGGATAAACGATCACCATCTCCGCCACCATCCACCGCCGTGTCCACCGAACGCCTGTTCATCGCCGTCGACCCGCCGGCTCCCGTGCGGGAGCAACTCACCGCCCTCTATGAGCCCGTGCGCGGCATCGTCTGGACGCGACCCGAGCAGCTGCACCTGACACTGCGATTTCTCGGGGACGTGGACATCTCGCTGCGCACGGCGCTGGAAGAGGCGCTGGCCCGCGTCGCCGTGGAGCCGTTTGTACTGCCGGTCGAGGGGGTCGGCTTCTTTCCGCCGCGCGGGGTCGCCCGCGTTCTCTGGATCGGTGTCGGCCACGGCCACACGCGGCTGCACCAGCTGCGCCAACAGATCGACGACGCGCTGCTGGCGGCCGGCCTCGCGCTCGATGTGCGCTTCTTCCAGCCGCACGTGACGCTGGGGCGCGTCAAGGACGAGACCCCGCCGGGCGCCGTCCAGCAGTTTCTCAAAAAACACCGGGACTTCGAGGCCGCGCCGTTTCGCGTTTCCGCGTTTGTGCTTTACGCGAGCGAGCTGCGCCCGGCGGAGGCCATCCACACGCCGTGGCGGACGTTTCCGTTGTCTGCGCTGGCCGGCGGAGCTGAATGACGGCGGAGACGCCGAACCGCGCGTCCATTGGTTTAGCCCGGGCTGCGCCGGCACAAAACCATCCGGCTCGACAACCCGCGCGCCCCCTCAAGATCGTGAGATTTGGGTTGGCGCGGCGATCCGCCCGCCGGTGGTGCGCGGCGCCCCATGATTCCCTGCAGGCCGTGGCATCGAGGGGCTGCTTTTCCGCTTCCCTGCACCGCAGCTTCGACCTATCGATTCCGGCATGCCGACACGCGCGTGGTTCCCCACCTTCATTTATTCCGCCCCGTTGCAGCCAACCGGCGGAGCGCGGCTGAACGACGATCTCGCGGAGGAGTGTGAGCGCATCCGCGACCACGACGCGGCCGGCCGCCGCTGGTCCGCCCGCAACTACCCCGGCGGCTATACGAGCTACGCCTCCCTGGCACAACTGCACCGGACCTCTTCAACCTTCGCCGCGCTCGAACAAAAGATCACCGCGCACGTCCGGCGGTTCGCCCGCCGGCTCGAACTCGACCTGCGCGGGCGGCAGATCTTCATGACGGACTGCTGGGTGAACATCATGCCGCGGGCCGCCGCGCACGGGCTGCATCTGCACCCGCTCTCGTTTGTCAGCGGCACCTACTATGTGCGGACGCCCCGCGGCTGTGCCGGATTGAAATTCGAGGATCCGCGCGCCGATCGTTTCATGGCCGCGCCGCCGCGGCGGCCCGCCGCGCGCCCCGTCAACCGGGCTTATGTCACCTATCCCGCCGGCGCGGGCCGGGTGATTCTCTTTGAGAGCTGGCTGCGGCACGAGGTCGCCGCCAATCCGGTCGCGGCCGAACGGATCAGCGTGAGTTTCAACTACGGCTGGTCGTGAGTGCGCCCGGCCGAAGGCCGGACTACTCCAGCCACTCGAACAGATTGAAGTTGGCGATGTACAAGGCCAACAAGCCGATCACGGAGACGGTGACGATGAGGCCGACGATGACGCCGGTCCAGATCAGGGGCCAGTTTCGTTGGGGATGATCGGGCGATTGACTGTTCATCGCGGGAGGCGGATCCAGGGACGCCAGGCAGTATGCGACGGCCAAGGCGGCCGGCAACCGGGATTGGCAAGAATCGGCCGGGCCCTAAGCTGATGCCATGCTTGTCATCCGCCGCATGGTGGACCGCCGCGAAAGCTACACCGCCATCTTTCTGCCCGGCGAGCCGCCGCGGATCTTTCCGACGTCGGATCATGAGCACGCGCGCATCCTGGAGATCTACAAACAGAATCGCCGCCATCAGGATGTGCTGAATGACTTCACCGATTATGACCTGACGGGGCGACATTCGGGGTCTTGAGCGGAAAGTTCAGATTAGGGCGGTGTCAAGAATATGTGTATATTATTGTCTATTAATATATTACATACAATGACAAAACATACTTGTAAGACCTTTTAGACCGGTCTTAACTGTTGCCATGAAAACCATCGACGTCAGCGAAGACGTTTATGACGCGCTGAAAAAGATGACTACGGACTTCCATCAGAGTCCTGACGACGTGCTGGCCGCCCTGCTCAACCTCCGCTTTTCCGCGGCCACGGCCAAGGAGCCGCTCGTGGCCCACATGCTCAGCGCGGAATTCCGCGCGAAATTCACCGACGCGGACAAGTACCTTGCGATTCTCAGCTGGATCGCGGCCAAACACGCCGCGGACTTCCACGAATTCATTTTGTCCCTGGCGAGCGGGCGCCGTTACCTCGGCTGGTCGCGGGAGGAGATCGTTGACCAGTGCCGTCACAACCAAGCCCGGCAGATTCCCGGCACGCATTACTGGGCCATCATGAACATCGACACGGCCACGAAGCGCCGCTTCCTGGCGCGCGTTCTCGAGTTTGTGGGCTACAGCGACGAGATCATCGAACTGGTTTGCGGGGTCATCGGCATGCGCGGCGCCATCATGCGCCGTGGGCATACGGTTGAGATCGCCGGACCAGCGTGACCCTGCCCTGGCCGACTCCGGGTGCGGGGAGCGCGCCAGCGGTGGGCGGGTGCTGCGGGCCCCCCAAGCTGTCGCGTTCCCTCCGGATCACTAGCAAAGAAAATCGGCTTCCTCCCGCCCCGGCGCCGGCCTAGGGTGCGAAGTCGTGAACAAACCCGCCGAACCATCGCCCCTAAAGCGACGCGGCTTTCGCAATTTTTTCGGCTCTGTGCGCTTTTCCATCGAGGGG
>CAZAFS010000036.1:0-7344 GCA_964484165.1 uncultured Opitutaceae bacterium
GTTGGCGTTGTTGACGTAGGCCTGATGATGCTTGGTGTAATGGATCTCCATCGTCCGCGCGTCGATGTGCGGCTCCAAGGCGGGGTAGGCGTAATCGAGTATTGGAAGTTCGTAAGCCATATCGGGTAAGGATTAAGGTTGGTTGTGGCAATAAGGGTACTTTGCACCGGTAGCGGACTCCGTCAACCGCCTGCACGGTTTTGTGCGAAGGCATTCAGAATCTGTGGGCCGGGACTTGAACGGAGTGGTCGTCCGAATTCCGAAGCCAGGAAGCCCCAAGGCGAATCATCGTGGCTTCCCGGCTTCGGAATTCAGATTGCTTCCCGTCCGGTCCACGGCTGGCCCCGTGCTGAAGCCCGGGCGCGTCATCTGGGTGCATCAAGAATCCAGCCGGCGATATCGGCGATCACGCTCTCGGCCACATGACCTGGGAGTTCGTACTCGGAAGGCGTGCTCGCGCCTTCGCCGGCGACAAGCAGGTGGTTTAGCGCCGGATACAACTTGAACGTGACCCCCGGTCGGGAACCGAGGGCCTTTTTCCAGCCGTTGAAGTCCGCCTCGGTCACCTGATAGTCCCGTCCGCCCTGCAGAACCAGCAGGGGCTGTTTCAATGTTCTGGCGGCGGCCAGGGGATCGTGTTCGCGCAGATCGAGCCAATACTTCGGTGGGGCACCCAGCAGCAGCATCGAACGGGAGGCGTCGGCGGCCGTCAGATTCTTTATTTTGGCCGCTTCCGCGATCACGCCGTTGAGTTTCGCCTCAGCCTCGGCTGACGGCTGGGTGTTGCGGGAGATCAAATAGCGTGTCTGCTCGACCATGAGGTCTTCCAGTGGACGGGTGGTGGCACCTTCCAGAATGATGAGCCCGGCAAGCTTCGGGTCCGCTTGGGCGATTCGGGGCGCGACCATCCCGCCGAGGCTGTGGCCAAGAACGAAAATGCGTTTGGGGTCGATGCCATCGGTTTCGCGCAGTTGAGCGATTGCGCGAAGGGCGTCATCAATCGTTTCTTCTCTCACGGTCAGATTGGTGATGCCCGTCGAAGCGATCCTGGCAGCATATACTCTGGTCCGTTTTTCGTAGCGGAGAACAGCGATGCCCCTCGTAGCCAATCCCCAGGCCAGGTCCCGAAAGGGTTTGTTGGCAAACACGGTTTCATCGCGATCGTTCGGGCCCGAACCGTGGACGAGCACCACGGCGGGCACCGGCGTCGGCACCCCGACGGGCAGGGTCAGGGTCGCTGGCAGCGGCCATTCGCCGCTGCCGACCGTGAAATCTTTCTCACAGTAGGCGTCCGCCCGGGCATAAGGCGGCGGTGAGAACGTCCCGGCGGCCGCCCGGCTTGGGACGAAGAAAAGGCCCGCGATCTGCCTCGCGGCATCGAAGACCACCTTTGCATCCAAAGTCGCCCGCTCGAACTGGCAGGTGACGAAAACCACGTCATAATCCCGCTGCTTCTCCACCCGGGTTTGAAGCCGGGCTTTAAACGGTCCCGTCTGCTTTTGGAGGGTTTGCCAAACGTCCCGCAGCTTTTCCTCGGGAAGCGCGCTTTTCATGCGCGCATCAAAATGGGCATCGGCGGCCGCAAAGTCGCCCTTGACCATGAGTTCGATGAATTGCGCGCCGTCCAGGGCGGGGCCGCTGGAAGATGGTTCCGAGGCAAGCGCTCCATTTCCGGGAGTGGCCAGTGCAATCAGGGTCAAAAGAATGAGGGACCATCCGCGGAAGCGCCTCCGCAGCCGGCCACGCGCACGATCATTGCGATGAACGAAGCATGACCTTGACCACCGGAAACGCGGCGGAAAAGATTCTTGATCGCACCGGGGGCGGGAGCGCACGGGGATGGATGGTCAGGTCAGTCTGGCGAGTGAATAGATCGCGATCTTAGACAGAATCTCCGCAACGATGAGCACGGCAATGAACGCGCCGATGGCTTTCCCGCCCCGGACGTTACAGGCGACGCTGAACGCCTGGTACATGAGGACGACGAGCCACATGGTCAGGAGAATCGTAGCGATCATCACGGTGAAGAAGATCGCCGCGTCGGTGACCGAAAACACCGCTCCCGATTCCGGCTTCGACAATTGCTGCGCCAGATAGCTTCCGAACCGGTGAAAGCTGGGAGAAATGGTGATTAGGCTTAGGATAGGGGTCGGCCAGCGCGCGAGGGCTTGGGTGCCCAAGACGTCGATGACTCGGAAGGCCGTCTTCGAGACGATGGCTCCCGCGACCAGCAAAAGTGCCGCCATGCACAGCCAGTCGATGATTCCCTCCGAGAGAAAGCACCAGAGAGGGGCCCGAGCGCCCACATGGGTGTCGAGAACGCCATCGAAATGGGTCCGGGTAAGGAAGCAAACGAACCCGGCCAGAAGGATTGCCGCCAGACCGAGCGCCAGGGCCTTGGCGCCCGCGACATAGAAGAACGGATTGAACAAGAAGGTGGCCGGCCTTCGATCGCTGTTCGGGCTCATGGCTTCTCCTCGGCAGAGGCTGCGTGCCGGTGCAATTGCCCGATGATCTCGTCCAGCCGGTTCCGGACGGTCGGGTAGCTAACCGCGAGATGGGATGCCATCTCCTTGAGGCTGCCGCTTGCCTTGATGAACAGCAGGACGAAATCTTGATCGTCTTGCGGCAGCCTCATCAATGGCGGCAGGGGATACATGCCTTCGACTTCGGTCTCACAGTGCGCGCACCGTAGGCGCTTGACGTCCAAGCTTCCGCCGCAACTCGGACATACCGTTGGCAGGTTTTTCACGGCTTCTGGTTGAATAAAAAGTACAGATGAGTCAATTAAATTGAAATAATGTGACTTAAAATTGATTTTCTATGCAAAGATGACCAAAATGGTTTGTTTGAGGAGCTCCGTCAGGCGCAGGCTGGATCTATTCCGGGCGAAGTCAGCAGTCGGGAGGCGGGCGTTGAACGAAATCGTCCGGCAAATTCAGAAGCCAGAAAGCCAGGACAAAGCTCTTTGTGGCTTCATGGTTTCTGAATTCGAACAGGCCGACTATTCCGTACCATTCCCGGCTTCCTGGCTTCCGAATTCAAAAGGGTTTCTGCCGCCGACGCTTCACTCCTCCGTGCGCTTCAGCCGGAAGAAGGCCTGCAGCAAATCGCGGCATTCCGGTTCCAGCACGCCCGGCGTGATCTCGAGGTGGTGGTTCACTTGGGGCAGGGCGTTGAGGTCGGTCGTGCCGCCGAGACAGCCCATCTTGGGGTCGGCGACGGCATAGACCACGTGTTTCAGGCGCGCCATGAGGGTGGCACCCGAGCACATGGGGCAGGGCTCCTTGGTCACGTAGAGCGTCGCGTCGCTGAGGCGCCAGTCGCCGACGGCGCGCGCCGCCTGGGTCAGGGCGAGGATCTCGGCGTGCGCCGTGGGATCGCGCGTGCCCTCGACCTGATTGTGCGCCGCGGCGATCACCTCGCCGCCGCGTGCGATCACGGCGCCGATAGGCACCTCGTCCTCGCGCCAGGCGTCAATCGCCTCGTTGTAGGCCAGCCACATGTAGAACGCGTCGTCGCGCTGCAGCTGCGACGGAAAGTGCTTCTGGAAGGGGCAGTCGGCGGGCGGAGGGTGGGCGTCGGGCATCGGCGGCGCAGGAGAAAGACCGAGGATAAAGCCATGACTTACGTTCGGCGTTACCCAGTTACAACAGTCTTTTGGCAGCCGACTTGTCTAAATACACCAACTATCTCTTGCCGACCGCCGCGCCCCATATGTCCGACGGTAAATTGATTCTTGTGGCTTATGTCAACGGGTTGCGATGGCTGCTGAAAGTTTAAGAGCGTAAAATTGAGTGAAAATGCGTAAGCGTTTTGGGCCGGTGGAGGGGGATGCGCGCCGACTCCCGGGCCGGAACTGTGGACAAAGTCGCGCGGCGGGCGGGACCTGAAAAAAGATTGCCGCAAAACAGACTGAGCAAAAAAGGGGGCCGAAGCCCCCAGGCTCAGTCCTCGTTGGGCTTCATCAGCGTGAGGCAGTTGGAGCCGTCGTCGTCCGGACCGCAGACGAGGCGATAGCTCTTGATCCCGCTGCCGACGATGCAGCGGAAGTCCACCATGTCCACCGTGACGCACGGCCTGAGGGCGACCTTTGCCATGACGCTCAGGTCCTGCAGCACCCCGGCCAAGTCGGAGCCGTGGTTTTCGACCGCGTCCTGGATTTCTCCCCACACCGCGGCGGTGCAGCAGAGGTTCACGCGCCAGTGCTGACGCACAATTTCGTGGACGCTCAACGCGATGAGCACGCCGTCCTCGATCGCCTGTTGGCGAGTGTAACTGTAGACCACCTCGCCCCAGCCGCCGTTGTCATTGATTTCTCTGATCATGGTTTGTCGCTTTCACGGGGCGACAGCATGCGCATCACGCGCCGCTCTGGTTGTCTCTTTCGGAGCGGGGCGACCGCAGCGAGAAAAAGTCACAGCGCAGCGGAGGCGGACGCAGCGTCCAGCCGCAAAGGGCGAGGTGGAGACGAGCCGCCGATGGACGGCGAGTACAACCTTGACCCGAGCAGAATGGGAGACCCCGAAGAAAGAAACAGCTGACAAACGGTCGGTCGTTTGGACCGCGGCGAAAAAAGGGGCTCACAGGAGCCCCGCTTCGCGAAATGAGTAGTAGCCGCGCCTGGCCGGATCCGCGGCCTTGACTCCGCAGATGACGTGGTCGGTGAGCTGGATGTCGACGATCTGCGCCGCCTCGCGCAACCTCCGCGTGACCTGGAGGTCGGCGGCGGACGGCGAAGGGTTCCCGGAATGGTGAACGTGCCCGACAACGATCGCGGTGGCCCCGACGACGATTGCCGGCCTGAAAACCTCGGTCGGGCTGATGAGGCTGCTGGTGGCCGTCCCCAGGGTGACGGTGCAGCAGCCGAGGGGATGGCCCTTTCTGTCCAAAAGGACGACGACGCTTTCCTAGAGCGGGTTTTCGGCAAAGGCTCCGGAGAGATATTCGGCGGCCTTGGCCGGCGTGTCGAGGGACACGGGGTCTCCCAGGGAGATGAGCGAGTAGACGAGTTTTGGTTCGTAGATCAACATGGATTGCGCTCTTGCGGGACGTCTTCCGTTCCCCCTTCATGGGGGATTATCGGCTCCGCCCCGCTGAGCGGGGGCGAAGCAACAGGCCAAAGTCACAGCGGACCGATGAACGACGCGGCGTCGGAAGAGGGAGCGAGGTGGAGACGCGAAGCGTTCAACCTTGACGGCCTGTCACACTTGCGAGACCCAGCGTGCGGGCGTGCTGATGGCGTAACGAGCGAAGCGAGCGTCGGCAGCGGCTTGATACTCGATTTCTGGTGCGCTTGTGGTGGGCGATGGCAAAGCCCCTGCCCTGGAACTCCAAGGACGAAGCGTGCGGCACCGAGGCGTGCCCCCGGCATACGACGTGTGCCTGCAAGCCCAGTTGTGCGCCGAGAGGGAGCTGGGGCCCTGCGTCATGAGGATAGCCCCGGTCCACATGCTGTGCCGCGTCTGGCCCATGCGCGCATGGACATTTCTCGCCGTGTCCAAAGGGGAAAAGCCGGGCGCCAGGACCTGCGTGTTTGTAGTGGCTGTGCCCATGGACGACGGATCGTTCTCCGTCGCGCCCTTCCAAGTCCAGCATGGGGCCGACTCCGGACTGGGCCCGTTCGTCGTTTGGGCGGACGCGTCCGGTCGGGAGATCAGGCTGTGCCGGGGTGACACTCGTCTCTGCAGAGTGGTCGGAAAGGACAAGCGGGGGACGGTGACATACTGCGTGCCGCTGTTCGAATTGGGGGGCTTGGGAAGAAACCCCGAGTGGAAGGCCTCCGGAGACGGCTCGGACCCCGGCCGAGACTACAGGGCGAGCCGCGACATGCTCAATTTCGTGAGCCGGCCCCCGGCCAGAATGAAAAGGGCGCCCATGCTGCCGAAAAAGGAAAAGCCGCCAAAGCCCCTCAAGAACTTTGACTGAAGCATTAAAGTCAGCCGTCCGTTGCGCCGTATCGAACCTCCGCCTCTCCGGCATGCCGGTGTCTCTGCGGCACGTCATGGGGCTCGTGCGTCACCTGCGGCGGGCCCGCCAGCTGCGCCAGTCGAGGTAGGCCACCCAGGATCGGTCCGGGGCGATGACTGGGTTCATTTCACGCGTTTGCCGCGGGAAATCGGTCCTCGCGCATTCCAGGGGCTGCACCTTGAAAATACCACGGGTTGGGCCTCGAAGATCGTAAGTAGCTGAAATATGTGCGGATGCAGTATTACCCTTTAGGTGATAAATGTTTCGTTCAGGCGGGGTGAGGGTGAGTAGTAACGACACGTTCGATTCTGCTGTCGTCAATCCACTTCAGGAACGTCGGCTCCTTCGTGACGTCCGAGGAAATCAGAAACACTTCCTTCTGCGCCCGTGTAAGCGCAACCAGGAAATTGCATATATCCTGGTCGGAGATCTGCGTCTTGTCGTCCGCTTGGATTAAGAACCTGTCATCAAAATAGGTGATGAACACATACTGCTCCGCCAGACCCTCGGAGCTTTGTATGGTCGTGGCCTTGACCGGTATCTTGCGCAGACCAGCGTAGCCGCGCACGGGATACTGATCTCGTCCATCCCACCTACCGAACCCTCCTTCATCGAATTGGAGGGTAGTGACTCCGGGAATGGGCTGCAATATCTGCCACCGAAATCCGAACCTGCCCCGGAAACCCATGATATCGGAGGAGACGGTCCGCCAGCCAAGCATAGACGGTACGATCTGCTGGTTCGTGTCCGAGTTGCCACAACCCAGAGGATAGGAATCCTGAAACGTCAACCAGTTGGCCTTCGGCGTTCTTTAGGATTGCCGAGGTTTGCCGGGCACAATTGACCCAAAATCTCGCGCTTCGTCGTCGCTTATGTCGCCGTTCAGATATTGCGCGCGCTGCATCGCCTCTGAGTGGCCCGCGTCATGTGTTGCACCCGGAGCGATCCCGTCATTCCGGCCCCCTTGTTATGGGCTGCCGTGGGACTCGCTGTGTGACACCAAGATCGTTTACGGAGAAACCCTGGTATCTATCGTTGAGCCGCCCTTAATTGCTCCGCCACCTGCCGCGCTGCTTCAAAATCCGGTCGAATCCGCAATGCCGCCTCAAAATGGCTCAAGGCTTCTGCCTCGCGACCGGGCATTCTTAGCAATGTGTTGCCCAAGTTGCAGTGCATTTCTGGGGAATCTGGGTTGATCCGCAGCGCCGCCTCCAAGTGGGCAATCGCTTCCGGCAGACGACCCGGGACGCTTGCCAAGGCGATTCCCAGGTCGTTGTGCGCTTCCGCCGAGGAGGGGTTGATCCGCAGCGCCGCCTCGTAGTGGGCAATCGCTTCCGGCAGACGACCCGGGACGCTTGCCAAGGCGATTCCCAG
>CAZAFS010000036.1:7444-16224 GCA_964484165.1 uncultured Opitutaceae bacterium
GTTGTTGTGCGCTTCCGGATAATCGGGGTTGAATCGTAGCGCCGCCTCGAACTGGGCGATCGCTTCCGGCAGACGACCCGGGTACCTTGCCAGGGCGATCCCTAGGTTGTAGTGCGCTTTCGCATAATCAGGTTTTGCCCGCAGCGCCGCCTCGAAGTGGGCGATCGCTTCCGGCAGACGACCCGGGAGGCTCCCCAGCGTAAGCCCTAAGTTATTGTGCGCCAGCCAGCAGCCAGGATTGCGTGCAATCGTCGCTCGATAAAGTGTTTCATCGTTGCGGAACATGCCACAATGGGCCCACGTCAGGGCCCCATACCCGAGGGCGAGCGCCAACCCGAGTGCTGGGCCCATCCGGCGGCGATGTATTGCCTCCCCGGTCCGAGCCAGACCAGCCGCGGCGAGCGCCAGCAGGCCGAGATCGGGCAGGTATTGCCAGTGATCCCACACCCACGAATAGAGCGTCCCATAGAGATTCACAAAGCCAAGAACCGGAAAGAGCGAACCCACGAAGAACAGGAAAGCGGCCAGTGGTGCGCGGGAAAATCTTCGCAAGAACCAAAGCGCGGCGACCAGCGCAAGCACCCCAAATGGGAAGAGCCATTGCCACCACACCGCCGCCTCCGGTGTCCATTTCGGATATATGAAGTTGAGGCCGAACGGCCAGACGAGTTTCCCCAGGTAGAACCACACCGCCCGGCCAGCGACAAGCAGACGTCCAGACCAAGGCAGCGCAAAGTCCGCGCCTTGGGCCCCGAGGTAGTGCTGTTCCACCCAAATGGCGAAAAGCCCCGCCGCAGCGCCCAAAGCAAACCAGGGGAGCAATGGGCTTACCTCGCGCCAGCTGAGCCGGCCACGCTGCCACCATACCACCACCAGCAGGGCCGCCGGCAGCGTTGCCGTGACGGTCTTGCACCACAGCGAGAGTACGAACAGGGCCAACGCGGCCGCATACGCCCCAGGCCGGCGCGTCCGGTCGAATCGGAGGTAGACCAGCGCCGCCGCCAGGTAGAGGACGAGCGAAAGTGTGTTTTTCTGCTCCGTAATCCAAGCCACCGATTCGACGTGCACCGGGTGCAGCGCGAACAGCAGCGCCGCCAACCAAGCCCCTGGCACGGCCAGCCGCTCCAAGACCAGCGCGAAGAGAATTGCCGCGCCCGCATGCAGCAGCAGGGTGACCAGATGGTAGCCGAACGGCTGGTCTCCCCAGAGCCTGTGCTGCACCCAGAACACGCTATGCAGCAGCGGATAATACTGCTGGGTCGCTCCCGGTTCGATCCATATCCGGCCGAGGCCGGCCAGCGAGCGCAAAGCCGGAGCGGTCACATAGTCACTGTCGTTCCAAACGAATCCGCCAGAGAGCGCCGGCCAGTAGGCCATAATGGTCGCGCCGATCAGCAGCGCTCCTGCCCGAAGATTCCGCAACCTGGCTGGCACAATGTTCAAGGTTTCCCAGCTATACTCTCTGCATCAAAACACGTGCAAACATTATGATAGCCAATAGCTGCGCCATGACGGCTACACCGGCTACGAGCCGCTCCGCATGATGTCGTCCGCAGGTCGCCCCGCCTGCACCAGCGCCGCCATCCGCCGCATCGTGGGATCGATGTGGCTGAAGAAGCGCAGGTACGACGGACACAGGTAGCTCACCCCCGGCTCGCCTTCGCCGGTGCGCACGAAGCGGTGCTTCGGGCAGTCGCCGTTGCAGGCGAAGCGCACCGGGCACTCGCGGCACATGCGCGGCAGGTTGGCCTTGGCGTCGCCGAAGCGCGCCGCGCCGGCGCCGTTGCCGATGTCGGCCAGCGGCGTGGCGTGCAGATTGCCCAGCCGGTACTCCGGGTAGACGAAGTGGTCGCAGGCATAGACGTCGCCATTGTGTTCCAGCGCCAGCGCACGCCCGCAACGCTCCTCGAAGATGCACAGGCCCGCGCCCAGTCCGCACCAGCTGCTGAGGGCCACGTCGAACTGCTGTACAAAGACCCGGCCGACGTCGCGCCGCACCCACAGATCGAAGATCGTGCACAGGAACTCGCCCAGACCCTCGCGCGGAGCGCATTCCGCCGCGGCCGCCTCGCCCGTCTGCTCGGGCGGTACCAAGTCGCCGGGGCCAACTGGCGGCGGCGCATGGTCGAGGCGGGCCGCCATGTCCGCCGCGCGGGCCCGCCGCTCCACCAGCGGAATGAACTGCATGAAGCGCGAGCCCTCCGCGCGCAGAAATTCGTAGACTTCGCGGGCGTGCCGGTAATTGCGACGGTGGACCACGGTGAGCGTGTTGAACTGCACCCGGTGGCGCTTGAGCGTGCGCAGGCCGCGCATGACGCGGGACCAAGTCGTCCGGCCGCCATTGTCGATCCGGTAGGCGTCGTGCAGGGCGCGCGGACCGTCGACGCTCAAACCGACGAGGAAACCGTGACGGGCGAAAAATTCGCCCCAAGCGTCGTCGAGCAGCACTCCGTTTGTCTGGATCGAATTTGTGATGCGCCGCCCGCCGGCATAGCGCTGCTGCACCATTACGACCGTCTCGAAGAATTTCAGGCCTATCAGCGTCGGCTCGCCTCCCTGCCAGGCGAAATTGACCTCGGAGCCGGGCTGCGAGGCGATGTAATCGCGAATGTAGGCTTCCATGGTGCCCTCGCTCATGCGCGGCACGCCCGCCTCGGGATAGTAAGCCGGCTCCTTCTCCAGATAGAAGCAATACTTGCACCCGAGGTTACAGCGGGCACCAATGGGCTTGGCCATCACATGAAACGGTCGGGACCAGGGTGCGCCGGGTGCGCGGGGCGATGGGTCGGAAAAAAAGGGGATCGGCATGCGAGCAAAGAAACTCTGCCACGGCGAGTTCGCCGTCCGCGAGGCCAAAATATCAAAGCTGTGGTTAGCGAAAACGTACGCCACGCGGCGAACTCCGCTCGGCATCGACGGTTTTTCCCGCCAGCGCGTTGGGCTCCAATTGTCCGCGCTGAAACATCGCCCGTTTGATGCAGGCGCCAGATGCTCGCGCCGCACACAGGGCGACGATCTTGAGCGGGTCAGCCGCAAGACGGCCGTGAAACCACCGGACAGATCACTGGGCGATAAGTATCGCTGTCGGCCAAGGAGTTTACGAATGAAGGCTTCGTCAATCTGCGCGTTCGGCAGCTTCTGTTTCAACAGGTGCAACACCCAACCGATGTCGATATTGCCTCGCGTGGAGATTCTTTCCGACTCTGAGTCGCTGGTGCGTGGCGTGACAGATACCTCGGGTTGGTTAAGTTGGAGAACACTTCATCAATTCCATTTATTGTCGTGCGTGAAGAAGGGGATAAGGCATCGCCGGAGCTAGAGCCTTTTCGATTGGCGTTTCTGTGCAGCGGTCAGGCACGTTTTTGGGGAACGGTGACGTTCGATTAGTTTGACACTTGGAGGTCCCCGAGGCATTTGGATCTCCGTTGGTTTTCGATGGTGCCTTTGGACGCAAGGTCGTCGTTCATTCAGGGACTACTGCCTCCATCATCATCCTGAACTCCGGCACCCGCGTGGGGACAGTGCGGGATATGTGGTGCCCCCCCGGCCTTGAAGCCGCTCTGGATGTCTTTGAAAGCATCTTACCATAGAAAAAACAAACAAGGTGAACTACGGCATGTCTTCGAACCCCATATCTGAGGCAATCGAGCACAGCGGCGAATAACAGGAAGCCCAGATAATGATCGGCGAGCTTTTCATAGCGGGTGGCGATGCGGCGGTGGCGTTTGATCCGGGCAAAGAAGTTTTCGACCGTGTGGCGCCGCCGGTAGAGTTGGCAGCTGAAGCGGCGGGGCCGGCGCCGGCCCGATCGGGGTGGGATGCAGGCCCGGACGCCCTGCGCGCCCAGCCGCTGGCGGAAGTCGTCGGCGTCGAATCCGCGGTCGGCGAGCAACCAGCTATCGCGTAGGCGCGGCAGGTACGAGGCGCATGCGAGCGCAGGCCGTGCTGCGGGCCGGCCCAAGGCATCGACGGTGGCAGCCACCCTGGAGTTGAACCCGCCCTTGGTCCGACCCATCGCTTGGTTCTGTCGGCCGCCTGCGGGATTGGCCCCATCGGCGTGGACTTTGACGTGCGAGCAGTCCAGGCTGCGGATCTTGCCCTAGACGTGCGAGCGCAACCGCCGGAACATCCGGGCCCACAAGCCGCACCGGCACCAGTGGCGAAACCGGGTATAGACCGAACTTCACGGGCCGAAGCGCTCCGGCAGGTCTCGCCACGGCACGCCAGTGCTCAAGACATACCACATCGCCGTTACCATCAGCCGGTCATCCTTGGGCGGACGTCCCCCGTGACCGTGCCATTATGCCCAAAGGCGAAATCGGCGTCGGTTCAGGTTAATTTTTTGAGCCGCTCCCACAGCGGCTCCGGCAACTCTCAGCGTTCGGTGGTCATCATGGCTCTCCAACAACGCGTCACTTCAAAACTCAGTTACGGGCGGTTTGAAGACACGCCGTAGCACTACTCCGTTACGCTCGAGGGCCGTTTTTCTTGATTTCGAGAGTGAGCGACTGGGACGACGCCCATGCAAACGTTTGGCTTTGGCTTCAGAGGAGAGATTCGGCACCTAACGGAGTAGTGCTAATTGAGCCTGTGGCCGGAGAAACCAGATGCCTTTTCTCTTTGCGAAATATCCGCCGGGCTGCCTTCATGTGGTCCGTCATCGTCCGTATCTGCCCATTCCTTGCGATGGCCGACGATGCATTCGGCCTCTCGCTGTGGCCCCTGCATATGCAAGAAGTACTTTTTAATGACCGACTATGAAAGCCCTGACGTCTGAGTGCAGGAGCTCTGCTTGTCCGGTTTGGGGAGAAGGGTGGGGTTCACGACTTCATTCCGGCCTCTATTCGCGACGGTCTAGGCCGTTCGATTCCATACGAACCATTGTCAGTACTATTTTATTCGCCGCGCTCATTTCTCGCCTGCCCTCGGTTGCGGCCGGTCGTGAAGATTTAAAGAAGCCCAACTTCCTAATCATCGTCGCAGACGACATGGGTTTTTCCGATCTGGGGTGCTACGGCGGTGAAATTTCGACACCAAATCTGGACGGACTCGCCCAAAACGGAGTCCGCTTCACTCAATTTTACAATTGTGCCGTCTGCTGGCCGACCCGCTCCGCGCTCATCACGGGCTATTATCCGGAACAAGTCCGAATGAATCCTCCTGACGGCCGCCCATTGCCCAAATGGGCAACAACATTGCCCCGTTTGCTTAAGCCATTCGGGTACCGCTCCTATCAGTCGGGGAAGTGGCATGTCCTTGCAGCACCGAGAGTCTGCGCGGACGGCGGCTTCGATCACTCGTACCTAATCCAGGATGAGGATCGCCACTTCAACCCTATTTTCCTTTGCGAAGATGACCGGAAGCTCCCGCCGATTCCGGCCGGCACCGATTATTACAATACGACGGCGATAGCCGATCATGCCATCGCTTACCTTAAAGAGCATCGCCAAAAACACCCAGATTGCCCCTTCTTCAGTTATGTCGCATTTCTCGCGCCTCATTTTCCGCTGCAGGCTCCCGGCGCAGACGTAGCGCGCTATGGTAATCGGTACCTGAAGGGTTGGGACGTGGTGCGGGCCGAGCGATACCGCCGTGAGAAGGAGCTTGGAATAATAAACTGCGCGCTCGCAGCGCCCGAGCCGACAATTCGTGCGAGCGTTTTTCCACGGCCAGGTGGTAATCTCGATCCTGGCCGCGACGCCTCTGGTAGGCCTTATTATATAGCTGGCTCTAGCGCCATGAGCTTGATCGGGCCCGGTGAAGTGGCCTATGCCATTCCGTGGAAGGATTTGACCGCGGAGCAGCAACGTTTTCAAGCGGCGAAGATGGCCATCCACGCTGCTATGGTGGACCGAATCGACCGCGAGATCGGACGGATTCTCGCGCAGGTCAAGGCGATGGGAGCATGGGACAATACGGTCGTCTTCTTTTTGTCGGATAACGGAGCAAGCGCGCAAATCCTTGTGCGCGGAGACGGCAACGATCGCCAGGCGCCTCCCGGTTCCGCCAAATCTTACCTTTGTCTCGGTCCTGGCTGGGCCACCGCGTCGAACACCCCATTTAGACGGTACAAGATGTGGGTGCAGGAGGGGGGAATTAGCACGCCGCTTATTGTTCATTGGCCCGCTGGAATCGTAGGGCGCGGCGAATTGCGCCATACGGTCGGCCATGTGATCGACCTTCTGCCAACGATCTTCGATCTGGCGAGCGGCACAGCCGCGCCGCCGCCGGTGCCGCATGGGGCGCCGCCGCTACCCGGGCGAAGTCTCGTGCCGGCATTCGCTAAAGATGTTGCGATACAACGCAATTTTCTTTGCTTCAACTGTATGGGTGACCGCGGGCTCCTGATGGGCAATTGGAAGTTGGTCTCGAGCGTCACCGACTATAACCGATGGTTCCTGTATGATTTCACTGACGACCGAGCAGAGTCGAACGATTTGGCGGCCAAGGAGCCGAATCGCGTCCGTCAAATGGCAGCTCGATGGACGGAGCTGGAGACTGAGTTTCGCCGCGAGGCCGAGGGCATGACGGCGGGCAAGGCTTCGCACGCCGCATCCGACGGGCTGACTTTCAACCGCTCTTTTCGCACGCCTGATCCCGATGACTAGCAGGCTACCCGTCAACGACAACATTTGATGAATAGTTGCGACAACATCCCTTGCATACGATGAGCCCCGAATACACAGCTGGTTGGCTACATAGCAATTCGTTGATTTTATGAATATCAATCGTGGCATCTATCTACCACTACTCCGTTAGGTGCCGAATCTCTCCTCTGAAGCCAAAGCCAAACGTTTGCATGGGCGTCGTCCCAGTTGCTCACTCTCGAAATCAAGAAAAACGGCCCTCGAACGTAACGGAGTAGTGGTAGGGCGACGATTCAGGCTAAACGATTATGTCAAGTGTCAATCGACGAGAGTTTGTTAAATTGATGGGGCTGACTGGAGTGGTGATTTCTATTGCCCCGGCCGGTCACGGTAAAGCTTGGTTGGGCGGCGCGGCGAATAGTGATGAATTTCAACAGTTGGCGATCGGCCGGTTAGCTGGCGAATTTGCCGAGGCGCCGGATCATGCCCGCCCTTGGGTTTACTGGTTTTGGCAGAATGGCAACGTTGGCAAAGAGGGGATCACCGCTGATCTGGAAGCGATGGCCAAGGTCGGCATCGGGGGCGTGCTCATCATGGAGGTGAACATGGGAGCGCCGTCCGGGCCGGTCGGCTTTATGAGCGAACAGTGGCGGGAGATGTTCGGTTTTGTTTGCTCGGAAGCCCAGCGCCTCGGTCTGAAAGTGAATATGAATAATGGTGGCGGCTGGTGTGGTAGCGGTGGGCCGTGGATCACTCCTGAGCTTTCCATGCAAGTGGTCGTTTGGAAGGAACTCTCCGTTCACGGCGGATCGGTCAATATAACATTACCGCAACCTGAAGTGTTTCTGCCGTCAGAGATCCCATTGGGATCGACCCGGCTGTCCGAGCGTGGCTACTTCCGCGACATCGCGGTTTTCGCATTTCTAACGCCGCCGGCCGAGAAGGCGGGGCACGGCTACCGCCTTCCGGATTTACACGGTCTGACGGAAGCAAATGAAGCACATTGGAGCCCAGGTATGGGCGCGCAGGACAATATGCCGACCCGTGCCCGCTGGCCGGATATTCCCGCCGATCAGCTAGTACCAAGAGCCGGTATCGTCGAAATGACGGACAAAATGGATGAACATGGGGTTCTGCAATGCGAATTACCCGTCGGCGATTGGACGATTCTGCGCGTCGGCCACACGACGACTGGCGTGGAGACTCGTCCGGCCTCGCAAGGTGGATTAGGCTTGGAGTCCGACAAACTCAGTAAGAGAGCGACAACCGTTCAGTTTGATTCGGTCATTGGGAAACTAATAGGGGAAGTGGGGGCCCTTTCAGGCAACGCATTGGTTTCTACGCACATCGATAGTTGGGAGACGGGCATCCAAAACTGGACCACGACCATGCGTGCCGATTTCCAGCGTCTTCGCGGATATGACCCGCTGCTATTTCTACCGGTCGTCGCGGGCCATGTCGTGGACAGCATGGAGGTCTCGCAGCGGTTTCTTTGGGACTGGCGGCAGACCATTTCCGATCTGCTGGTGGAAAATTATGCCGTCACGCTCCGCGAATTGGCGGCGAAGCATGGTATGAGGCTCTCGATCGAGGCGTATGACGGCGTGCCGGTGATTGAAATGCAGTATGGTGGAGCGGCCACGGAGCCCATGAGCGAATGCTGGTCTTGGCCGGCGTATGGCAGTGCGCATACCGTAAGCCATATGGCCTCCACGGGTCATGTGTATGGTCGACGCATCATTGGTCAGGAGACCGGCACGGCCTCTAAGGAGGAAAAGTGGCAGGGGCATCCCGGAAACATCAAGGATATCTGCGACTGGACATTCTGCCAGGGTGTCAACCGGCTGGTTTTGTCTTTCTATACCATGCAGCCGTGGACCAACCCGCACTATGCCCCCGGCATGTCCATGTGGGCCTTCGGCCTGCATTACGAGCGCACACAGACTTGGTGGGCCATGTCCCGGCCATGGCATGAATATCTGACCCGTTGTCAGTTTCTTCTCCGTCAAGGGGTTTTCGTGTCGGACGTCCTCTACATGCAGCGAGAAGGTGCGCCCGCGGGCGCCGTGGTTACGCCCGGGATGGGTGATCCCAATTCTTTCCCCAAGTACAAGTATGATGCGTGCCCCGCGGACGTAGTCCTCAATCGGCTAAGTGTGCAAGATGGTCGGATGGTTCTGCCGGACGGCATGA
>CAZAFS010000037.1:0-16052 GCA_964484165.1 uncultured Opitutaceae bacterium
AACCCGGAACCAACGACTTAAAAGGACGCTGCTCTACCATTGAGCTATCGACCCCTTCAGCTTACCATCAGCGTATTAGGACGCCAGTCTCGCTCCCTCCCGGATGTCATTGCCGCCCTGAATTCATGCCCGGGGGCAATGGCGCGACACGGGAAGGAACGCCCTGGCGAACGTATTCCGCAACAGCAAGAACCGCCGTTACTACGCCGGCTTCGTAGCGGCGGGCAAGCAGAAAGGACTCTCGCTCGCTGCTGACGAACTCAATGGCTCCATGAGGCGAATCGCCCATGAGGCAAAGAGAGAGCGCGGCGGGGGTGCGCGGCCAACCCGGCCGCAGGCCGCGCCTCGCCGAAAGCTGCAATTAATCCGCGCCGCCCAGCAGACGCGCAAATCGCCGCAATAAGCGTTCTGCACGAAGGCGGGTGCACCCCGGCCGCGTTGGGACCCACACCGGTCCCGCGGGGCGGCGGCAAGGCCCGGGAAACTAACGACTTGAAACCTTGGACATGTAGGTTGCGTTATATACGATGATCCGGTACCTGGCCCCACCGGGGTTCGCTGCATATTCCGCCCTTCATCACCCGCGCGCCTTTGGAGACCAAAAACTTGGGAACAATTCAGAAATACGCCCATCAGAGCGAGGTTGAACGCATGTCGACCAAAGCTCAGGAAATTGCCTTGGACCGGATGCTGGTGGACCGGTTCAAGCAGGGCGACCAGAGCGCCTTCGAACAGATGGTCACTCGCTATTGGGACCGCATCTACGCGATGGTCAATCAGCTGCTGCGCAATCCGCAGGACGCGGAGGAGGTGACGCAGGACGCGTTCATCCGCGCCCACCGCGGGCTGGCCGGCTTTCGCGGGGAATCGACCTTTTCGACGTGGCTCTACCAGATCGCCACGAATCTCGCCCGCAATCGCTACTGGTATTGGTGGCGCCGCCGCCGGGACCAGACTATTTCCTTCGACCAGCCGGTGGGGCCGGAGAATGCCACGACCCTGGCGGAGGTGTTTCCGGATGAGTTGGAGACGCCGGAAGACGCCACCGTCACGCACGAGTTCATCAATCGCGTGGCCGAGTGCATGAACAAGTTGAGTCCGAAACACCGCGAGATCCTAATCCTACGCAACGTCAAGAACCTCTCCTATGAGGAGATCGCCGATATTCTCGGTATCAGTGTGGGGACGGTGAAAAGCCGCATCGCCCGCGCCCGGGAAAGTCTGCGCGACAAAATGGGGGACGAATTCAAGTGAAAGAGCCCAAGTTCATCGAACTGCTCAACCTTTACATCGACCAGCAGATATCGCCGGAGGAGGCGGCGGCACTGGAACAGGAAATTCTGCGGGATGCGCGCCGGCGGCGAATCTACCGGCAGTATTGCCAGATGCATCGCGCCTGCTCCGTGGTCTTTGAAAACTTCCGCTCGCAAGCGGACCCGGCCACGCCGGCCGGCGAGATGATCGAATTGGGAGCGAAGCCCCGGCGTTTCGCCTGGGGCTATTATGCCGCCGGCCTCGCTGCCGCCGCGTGCGTCGCGTTTGTGGCGATGCAGGCGTTCCTGCGGCCCGCGCCACCGGCCGCCGCGCGCCCGCTGGCGGCCCGGCCGGCCGCCGTTTCCCCGGGGGTCACCGTCGCCGCCGCAGTGCCGGTGCGCCTGAACGTGCCGCCGTCCGGCGGATCCGGCCAGGTAACCGCAGCTTTCGTGGCGCAGCGGTTGGCGGTCTTTTCGCCCACCGGGCCGCAGACGGGCGTTTCCCTCGTGATCGTCGCCGGACGGGATCCCTCGCGCGCTCCGTCCACCGCCGAGGCCGCACCCCGCAGCCTGCGCCCGAGCATCGAGCAGTTCGTCTTTGAGCAATCGTCGCCCGGCAATGACAACCTCCCGACGCTGCGCATCCGCCCGACCACCGACGCCCAGGCGGAAATGACGGCCTACCAGTTCCAGCGCTGAGCGCGATCCGCCGCCAGCGGACTCCGTTCCCTCCAAGCGCGCCGCCGGCGCGCTTTTTTCATCCCAGCGCCTTCTTGACCAGTTGCTCCGTGGTGGCCGCCGGTCCCAGGGCCAGCGCCGCCTGCCGCACCACCCGGTCGGCCTCGGCCGCCTTGTAGCCCAGCGCGGTCAACGCCATCACGGCGTCGCGGAGGCGGGGCGCGCCTTCGGGGCCGGCCGGGGACGCGGCGCCCCCGGGCGCCGCCGGGCCAACCGCCGGCTGCAATCCCTTGAGTTCCACGACGAGCCGCTCCGCCGTCTTGCGGCCGATGCCCGGACACTTCGCGAGCATGGCCACATCGCCCGCGGCGATGGCCCCCTGCAGCACCGGCAGCGACAGCCGGCTCATGATGCTGAGCGCCAGCTTGGGGCCGACGCCGGTGACCTTATCAATCAGCAGGCGGAAAAAATCCCGTTCGTCCGCGCCGGCGAACCCGTAGAGCGTCTGCGCATCCTCGCGATAGACCGCGAGCGTGTGGAGCTTCACCGCCCGGCCCGGCGGCGGCAGCTTCTCCGCCGTCGTCACCGGAATGTTCACCTCGTAGCCGAGGCCGTTGACCTCCACCACGGCCACGAGGGGAGAAGCCGAGATCAGCGTCCCCTGGATGCTGGTGATCATCGTCTCACTCCTTCAACCCGAGGACGTCCTGCATGTCGTAGACGCCGGGCCGTTGCGCCACCACCCATTGCGCCGCGCGCAGGGCGCCGCGCGCGAAGATCGCGCGGTCGGACGCCTTGTGGACGAGTTCCAGCCGTTCGCCGAGTCCCGCGAAGATCACGGTGTGATCGCCCACGACGTCGCCGCCGCGCACGGCGTGGATCCCGACCTCGCCGGGCGGGCGCCCGCCGGTGAGCCCCTTCCGGCCGTGGCGGAGGGCCGCGGCGGTGAGGCGGCGTTCCTCCAGGATGATCTCCAGCAGGCGCGCCGCGGTGCCGCTCGGCGCGTCCTTCTTGAAGCGGTGGTGCATTTCGACGACCTCCGCGTCGTAGTCGGCCCCGAGGATGCGCGCCGCCCGGCGCGTGAGCGAGAACAGCACGTTGACCCCGACCGAGAAATTGTCCGCCCACACACACGGCACCTTCGCGGCGAGCGCGAGCAGCCGCGCCTTTTCGTCCACGGGATGACCAGTGGTGCCGATGACGAGCGGCTTGCGCCGGGCGACGGCCAGTTGCAGCAGCGCGGCGGTGGCCGTGGGCGCGCTGAAATCCACGATCACGTCGCAGGCGGCGAGGGCGGCGGCGGCATCGTCCCCGACGTCGACGGCGGCGCCGACGCGCAGGCCCAGTTCGGCGGCGGCGCCGGCCACCGCCTGACCCATGCGGCCGCGGGCGCCGTGGAGAAGAATGGCGAGGGACATGGGCGCGATTACTTGAGGGAAACCGCCAGCGCCTGCTTGAGCAGGGCGAAATTGGCGGCGCTCATTTCACACAGCGGCAGACGGACCTCGGGGGACCGGATGCGCCCGGCGTCCGCCAACGCCGCCTTGATGGGCGCCGGATTCGTCTCGATGAACAGGGCCTTGCACAGGGGATACAGCCGCCGATGCAGCCGGGCCGCCTGCCGGAAATCGCCGGCCAGGGCCAGGTGCGTGAGTTTCACCAGGGCGCGCGGCAGCAGATTCGACACGACGCTGATGACGCCTTCCGCGCCCACGGCCATGAACGGCAGGGTCAGGGAGTCGTCGCCGCTGAGAACGACGAGGTCACTGCCAAGCGCCAGCTTGAGCTGGTCCACGCGGTCGACCGTGCCGCCGGCCTCCTTGATGTAGCACACGTGGGGATATTTCGCCCGCAGGCGCTCCACCACCCGGACGCCGATTTCCACGCCACAGCGGCTGGGAATCGAGTAAAGGACGATCGGCCGGTCCGTCGCCTCCGCCACCTTGGAGAAATGCTGGAACAGTCCCTCCTGCGTCGGGCGGTTGTAGTACGGCGCGACGACCAGCATGGCGTCGGCCCCCGCGGCGTGGGCCGCCCGGACCAGGATCAGCGCCTCCCGCGTGGAATTGGACCCGGTGCCCGCCACCACCGGGACGCGCCGGCGCGCGGTCTCGATGACGCAGCGCACCACGTCCATGTGCTCCTCGTGCGAAAGGGTGGTGGACTCGCCGGTCGAGCCGACCGGCACCAGGCCGTCGATCCCGGCTTTGATTTGATGCTCAACCAGCGCACGCAGGTCGTCATAGGCGACCTCCTGCTTCCAAAAAGGCGTCACAAGCGCGGTCAGGGTGCCGGTGAGTGGGCGCAGCTTCATGGTGGGATTAGTTCTCGGAATGTGGCTTGCTGAACAAAGCAGACCCGCCTACAAAAAGCACATTCTTTTTTGAGCGCAGCCGCAGCCGCCCCCCTCATGGAACCCCTCGAACTCTTCAACGAAGTCCTCAAGCTCGCGGTGGAGAACAACGCGAGCGATATCGTCGTCAAGTCGAACAAACCCGCCTGCTTCCGCCTCGGCGGCCGGCTGAAGCAGGTCGACATGGACCCCATCGCCGCCGAGGACGTGCAGGGCTTCATCGAGGCCTCCGTGCCGCGGCATTTCCATCCGATGTGGGAGCGCGACGGGCAGGTCGACTATGCCTACGCCGCGGAGGAAGTCGGCCGCTTCCGTGTCAATGCCTTCCACCAGCGCGGCTCGGTCAGCATCGTCTTCCGGCACATCAAGAGCCGTCCGCCGACCTTTGATGACCTGAAACTCAACGCCGAGCCGCTCATCCGGCTGTGCCAGTCCAAGGACGGCATCCTGCTCGTGTGCGGCGCCACCGGCTCGGGCAAGAGCTCGACCATGGCGGCGATGCTGAACTGGATCAATCAGAACCTCGACCGCCACGTCGTCAGCATCGAGGATCCGATCGAGTACACGTTCACCGACGACAAATCGGTCTTCGAACAGCGCGAGGTCGGCATCGACGTGCCCGACTTCCCGATGGCGATTCGCGCCGTGCTGCGCCAGAACCCGGACATCATTTTCATCGGCGAAATGCGCGACAAGGAGACCTTCGAGACCGCCATCTCCGCCGCCGAGACCGGCCACCTGGTGTTCTCCACCATGCACGCCGCGACCGTGCAGCAGGCCCTGACGCGGCTGTTCGAGTTTTTCCCGGCGGAGCAGATCGTTCAGGCCCGCCGGCAGGTGTCCGGGGCCATCCGCGGCTTCATCTGCCAGTCGCTGATCCCGGCGCTGGAGGGCGGCGGCCGCTACGCCGCGTTCGAGATCCTCGTGGCCGACGCCACCATCCGCAATCTGCTGCTCGAGGGCCAGTTTGACAAGATCCAGCAGCTGCTCGACGCCGGCGACGAAAGCGGCTCGCAGTCCTTCAACAAGGATCTGTACCGCCTCATCAAGGGCGGCAAAATCAGCAAGGCCGACGGCCTCCGGTTCTCGCCGAACCCGCCGGCCCTCGACATGAACCTGAAGGGCATTTTCATCAAATAGGGCGGCTGTGCCGCGGCGCGATCTGGTGCGCGGCGGCCGCCGGCGTTCCCGATGCTCCGCCCGTTTTTCAGGCCCTTCGGTTCCAGGCGTCGGCCGCGGCTTGTCCCGGCCGTCGCGGGCCTCCTCCTCGTGCTGGCGGGAACGGCCGTGCGGGCCGCCGGCGATGCGCCGGCCTCGCCGACGCTTGAGGAAATCAAGGGTGACCTGAAGACGATCAAGCGCGACAACGCCGCCGCCAGTCAGGGAACCTCGCTGTCGAAAGTCACGCTGCCCGGGCTGCAGACCTCGCCGGATTCATCTTCATCGGCTCCCGCGCGGCCAACGGCGGCGGCCGACGCGGCCCCGGACGGACGGACGAAGGCGGATGCAAACTGGCTCCTGAATGGCGTTGAACTTCAGACCAAGACGCGACCGGACGGACGGCCCAGCGCGGCCGGCTCCAACCGAAAGGAGACCGCGCTGCTCGACGCGTCGGATCCCACGTTCATGTTGCGGCTTTACCTGGCACAGCCCGACGCGCGTTCGGCGGCGGAGGAGGCACGCGCGCGCGATGCGGCATCCGACCCCTCCGCGCAGCCGGGAGTTGGATCGTTCGACACGTTTCTGTCGCAATGGGTGTCGAAGCGGGATCCGGCCTTGCGCGGGCTGCTCGACGCGGCGGCGGCGGCACCGGCCGGCATGACCGCTTCCGGCCCGCCCGCCGTGGCGTCGCTGGCCCCGCCGGCGCCGGAGAACGCCCCCGCCATCCCCAATCCTTTCCTTGCGGCGTTCAACTTGGACTCGCTGGCGTCCGCTCCTATCGCGACGGCCGCCGCGGCGCCCAGCCCGCCGGCCGCGCCGCCCGCATTGGCATCGACCCCGGCCCCGGCGGATTCGCCGCCCCGGGCGCCGCCCGCGCCGCCGGGCAATCCGACGGACGACAAGAAGTACTTCCCACAGCTCAATCGCTTTTAGGGCTTGGTTTTTGCCCGGCGGACCGGTTTAACCCCGGACTTCCCCAATGTCCCGTGCACTCCTATTTGCCGGCCAGGGCGCCCAGAAGGTGGGCATGGGCCGGTCGCTGTCGGAAAACTCCGCCGCGGCGCGAGCCCTCTATGACGAGGCCCACCGCGTGCTCGGCTGGGATCTGGCCCGGATCAGCTTCGACGGACCCGAAGGCGAGCTCACCCAGACGCGGGTCTGCCAGCCGGCGCTGTTCGTGCACGGCCTGGCGCTGCACGCGATTCTGGCCGAGCAGGGCCGCCTGGGGGACGTAAAGTTCGCCCTCGGCCTCAGCCTGGGCGAGATCACGGCTCTGACCGCCGCCGGCGTTTTCGATTTCACCACCGGGTTGCGGGTGGTGGCCGAGCGCGGCCGGCTGATGCAGCTGGCGTGCGAGCAGACCAGCGGCACGATGGCGAGCGTCATCGGCGAGGAGCGGGACAAAGTCGCGGACCTCTGTCGCGAATTCGATGTCGAAATAGCCAACCTCAATTGCCCAGGCCAAATCGTCATCTCCGGCGACAAGACCAGGATCGGTGCGGCCGTCGCCGCCGCCCGGGAGCGCGGCATGCGCAAGGTCATCCCGCTGAATGTCGCCGGCGCCTACCACAGCCGCCTCATGGAGCCCGCGCGCGCCGCGTTTGCGGCCTTTCTCGCCGGCGTGGCGTTCGCGCGCCCGCGGCTCACCGTGTTCTCCAACACCACCGGCGGCCCGGTCGCCGAGCCCGACGACATTCGCGCGGCGCTGGTCCGGCAGATCGTGTCGCCCGTGCTCTGGGAAGATTGCCTGCGCCACGTGGCGGCGGCCGGCGCGGCGGATTTCTGGGAGCTCGGCCCCGGCGGCGTCCTCGCCGGCCTGGCGCGCCGCACCAACCGCGACTGGCCGGTCCGGAGCTTGGCGGAGTTTGCCGATTTAGCCGCTTGAAAGCGGCGGCGGCCAACCCCAGATTGGCGGTTTCCACGGGCGCCGGACGCACGGGCGGCCGGCGGACCGGTTCCTCACGCATGGACGTAAAGCTCAAACGCAACTTCTGCATCATCGCCCACGTCGATCACGGCAAGACGACGCTTTCCGACCGGCTGCTGGAATACACCCACACGGTCACGCAGCGCGAAATGAAGGCCCAGATGCTGGACTCGATGGACCTCGAGCGCGAGCGCGGCATCACCATCAAGAGCCACCCCGTGACCATGCATTATCCGGCGAAGGACGGCCGGCTCTACCAGTTCAACCTCATCGACACGCCGGGGCACGTGGACTTTTCCTATGAAGTCTCGCGCAGTCTGGCCGCCTGCGAGGGCGCGGTGCTGTTGATCGACGCGGCGCAGGGCGTGGAGGCGCAGACGGTGGCCAACGCCCATCTGGCCTTCCAGCAGAACCTGCGCGTGATCCCGGTCATCAACAAGATCGACCTGCCCAGCGCCAACCTCGAGCTCTGCGCCCGCCAGCTGGAGGACATCCTCACCATCCCGGCCGAGGAAGCCATCCTGGCGAGCGGCAAGGCCGGCATCGGGATCGTCGACATCCTCGAAGCCATCGTCACGCGCCTGCCGCCGCCCCGCTGGACCGAGCCCGCCGCGGCCCGCATCCTCGTCTTCGATTCACTCTTCGATTCCTATCGCGGCGTCATCGCCTATGTGCGGGTGTTCTCGGGCACGATCAAGGCCGGTGACGTCATGATGCTCATGAGCTCCGGCCAGAAATCCGAGGTCAAGGAAGTCGGTGTGTTCCGGCCCGCCATGGAGAAGATCTCCGAACTCACCCCCGGCGACGTCGGCTATGTGGTCAGCAACATCAAGGAGGTGGGGGACATCAAGACGGGCGACACGATCACCCTGGCGAACAAGCCGGCCACGACCATGCTGCCCGGCTACAAGGAGGTGCGGCCGATGGTCTATTGCGGACTTTATCCGCTGGAGACCTCCGACTATGAGCACCTCAAAGCCGCGCTTGGCCGGCTGCGCCTCAACGATTCCGCCTTCGTCTACCAGCAGGAGACCTCGGTTGCGCTGGGCTTCGGCTTCCGCTGCGGCTTCCTCGGCCTCCTGCACATGGAAATCGTGCAGGAGCGCATCCGGCGCGAATTCGGCGTCGAGATGATCTCCACCTATCCGAGCGTGGTCTACCGGGTGAAAAAAACCGCCGGGGAGATCATCGAGGTCGACAACCCGGTCAATCTGCCCGAGCCGACCGCCATCGCCGAGATCAGCGAGCCCACCATCCGCGCCTCGATCCACCTTCCGAACGCCAGCCTGGGGGACATGCTGTCGCTCATCATGGAGAAACGGGGCGTCTGCGAGCACACCGACACGCTTGACGCGACCCGCGTCATGCTCCACTGCGTCCTGCCGCTGAATGAAATCCTGGTCGATTTCAACGACCGCATGAAGAGCGTGACCCACGGCTATGGTTCCATGGATTACGAGCTCGGCGAGTATCGCGTCTCCGACCTCGTGAAAATGGACATCCTGGTCAACAGCGAGCCGGTCGACGCCTTTTCCAGCATCGTGCACCGGACCAAGGCGGAGGGGAAGGGGCGCGAGCTGTGCGAGAAGCTGGCGGCGATCATCCCGCCGCAGATGTTCAAGGTCGCGGTCCAGGCCGCGATCGGCGGCAAGATCATCGCCCGCGACAACGTGCGCGCCCTGCGCAAGGACGTCACCGCGAAATGCTACGGCGGCGACATCACGCGCAAACGCAAGCTCCTCGAAAAACAGCGGGAGGGCAAAAAGAAGATGAAGCAGATCGGCAAGGTCTCGATCCCGCCGGACGCCTTTATTCAAGTCCTCAAGAACCACTGACCCCGGGGCCACCCTGCCATGCGCCTTGTCATTCTGAGCGAAGCGAAGTACCGAGGCCCCGCACCGACGGGGCCGACATGCCGCCATCCAGTTGGCCGGTGCCAGCATAGCCAACTGCGTCTCGCTGGATGCTGCGCTGCGCTCAGCATGACGGCCAGGTAGACTGATTCCGGCCCAACCATCCCCGATAAAAGGAAACCTCACCGTGTTTGGCTTCTTCGATTCCCCCGGGCGCAAAATGCGCGAAAACGCCGCGAACTGGCTGCAGCTCGCCGACAAGATCGGCCACTACCGACGCGATCAGCTGACGGAGACGCAGACCCAGAACCTGCGGCAGAAGATCTCCGACCTGCAGTTCCAGCTCAAACAGAAGGCCGACGCGGGCAAGCTGAAGCTCGGCATCGAGTCGCTGGAGGGCGTGCTGCGGCAGGTGGGCGGCACGTTCTATCCGAAATCGGCGCTGGTGGAGAACGTCGAGTTTTTCCTCGTGGCCGCGATCATCGTCCTGGGGGTCAAGATGTTTTTCCTGCAGCCGTTCAAGATCCCGACCAACTCGATGTGGCCGACCTATCATGGGATGAAGGGCGACAATTTCCCCCCGGAGACGGCGGCGCCCGGGCCGCTCGCCCGCGTTTTTCGCTTCGTGGCCTTGGGCGCCCAGCGCCGGGCGGCGGTGGCACCGGCGGACGGCGAGATCTCCGCGCAGTTCTTCTCCGGCGACTTCATGGCCTTCACGTACCGCCACGCCTACAAATGGCTGGTGATTCCGACCCTGGTGAAGGAGTACACCTTTTTCGTCAACGGCGCCCGGGCGACCGTGCAGGTGCCCGCGGATTTCAGCGATTTCGACCAGCTGATGCAGGATACGCTGTTCGGAGGCCATGACGCTTGGATGCATTACCTCGAGGATGCGGTCCACCGCGGCGACGTGGTCCGCCAGGACATCCAGAGGCGCGATAATTCCGCCGAGACCGCGCCGGCAGTCCTGGTCAAGCTCGGCCGGAACGTGCGCGCCGGGACGCCGATCGTGCGCTTTGACATCCTCACCGGCGACTGCCTGTTCGTGGACCGCCTCAGCTACCATTTCGTCCGTCCCCGGGTGGGCGACGGCTTTGTCTTCCGCACCGAGAACATCCGCAGTCCCAACATGCAGGATAGAACCACGGGCGCGCAAATAGATCAGTATTACATCAAGCGGCTGGTCGGTACCCCGGGAGATCAACTCAAGATCCATGAGCCCGTGCTCTACCGCAATGATCAGCCAATCACCGGCGCCTCCGCCTTCGCCGCAAATGCGCGGCGGCAAGGGAAGTATCGCGGGTACGTTGCGGCTGGACTTCTTGCGGCCGGGAACAAGGTCGTGGTGCCGCCCCGAAGTTTCTTCGCCATGGGTGACTACTCCGGCAACAGCGAGGACAGCCGGTTCTGGGGCTTCGTGCCGGAGAAGGACGTCGTGGGCCGCCCGCTGTTCATCTATTATCCGCTCACGCGGCGCTGGGGCCTGGCGCGCTGACGCTGCCGCCGGCAGGCGGGTAAAACCGGAACGAGGCAATTGGACCTTGTTACATCCACCAAGAGATGCGAACGGGCGGTGCATGTAGCAGGGCCGGCGTTCAGCCTGCCCGCCGTAGCCTTTGGCGAAGGCTGGGTCGCCGGGCCGCTCCATTCGAAAAACGGCCTGTCGGCGCCGCGGCGGCGGGGCCTGGCGCGCTGACCTCCGGCCGGATGCTGGCAGGGCGTGCGTTCAGAATCGGATTGTCATTCTGAACGAAGTGAAGAATCCAGTGAAACAGCGTCGAGGCTCGCCGCAGGATCTTACTGGATCCTTCCTGCTTCGCCAAGGCTTCGCAGGACAGGTCGCTGCGCTCAGGATGACAGGCGGCAAGAACGAGATTTTAACGACCTCAGCTACTTGCCGGATCGTCCGCCTTGGGGCGGAGCGACCTCCTTATCGATGGCGGGTACCGGGACCGAATCTAGGTACTCCTCGACCTTGGGATTGCCGATCCGGATATCGGGCTTGAACTTGTCGGAGGCGTTCACCCACACCGGCCGATCCGTCTCGCGGCCAATGTACGGGGCCGCGATGGCGAGCATCGTCGGCAGGGTATCGGCCAGCACCAGGCCGCGCGCCGGACAGCTGATTTTGGTCCGCCAGAGCAGCTGCGGGCGCTTGGGTTGCTTCATGGGAAACTCGTAACCGGCCAGCGCCACCACGTAGAGATGGTCTCCCGCCGCGGTCCAGATCGCCTCTGCGCTGGGGTTGATGCGGGTTAGATCGGGCATCTGCTGGCCCTGCCAGGGGTCGGGATACTTCGGCAGCAGGCCGAGCTTGTCACCGCCGAGAAACCGCAGCAACTGCCAGCGATTGAGCTGGATGGACGGCATGTCGGGGTCCGGGCTTATGATGTCGGCATACAGCGTGCCCCAGGCGAAGATGATGAACTGGGTCGGCGGGTGGTTGGCATCCGCCGGCAGAAAGTCCGCCTTCGCCAGGATGCGGATGATCGTCCGGTTCATCTCCTGCGGCACGGGCAATTTGTCGCCCGCGATCGCCGCGCCAAAGTCCTGATAGCCGGCGCTCAGCGCCAGGTAGTAGACCGGATCGGCTGGCGACGGCGGCTGCCGGAAGGCGCTCGACCGCGTGGTATCGGTCGCGGTGATCACCTGCACATCGTGATGCATGAACCAGTCGAGAAATCCCGCCTGGAGGGCCGGCGCGGCTGCGCAAAGTGTCGCGCCCACCACCAGCGCGGCGCGCCAGCCAGGACGGGCTCTCCTCCTGCAGTCACGGGCGTCGGAAACACGGGATCGGGGCATCGCGCTTGTTGCGATAGAGCTTTTCGCCGTTCGACGCAAGTGCCGGATTGATACGCCGCGCGGCCCGGGACCGGAACCTGCCGCCGGACGCCGCTACTTGCCGGATCGTCCGCCTTTGGGCGGAGCCGCCTCTTTTTCGATGACGGGCAGCGGCATGGAATCGAGGTACTCCTCGACCTTCGGATTGCCGATCCGGACGTCGGGCTTGAACTTGTCGGAGGCGTTAACCCACACCGGCCGCCCCGTCTCGCGGCCGATGTACGGCTCCGCTATCACCAGCATCGTCGGCAGCGTGTCTGCCAGCACCAGCCCTGTCGACGGGCAGCTGACCTTGGTCCGCCAAAGCAGCTTTGGATGCTTGGGCTCCTTCAAGGGAAACTCGTAGCCGGCCAGCGCCACCACGTAGAGATTGTCGCCCGCCGCGCTCGCGATCGCCACGGCGTCGGGATTGGAGCGGGTGAGGCCGGGCATCGGCGTCTCCGTCCAGTCGTCGGGATGTTCCGACACCAGGCCGAGCTTGTCGCCGCCGAGAAACCGCAGTGTCTGCGTGTAGTTGAGCTGGACGCCCGGCAGGTCGGGGTTCCACAGGTTGGGCACGACGTCACGATACAGCGTGCCCCAGACGAACATGATGAGCTGGGTGGGACGGTGCTGGGCATCCGCCGGCAGATAGCCGGCCTTCGCCAGGATGCGGACGACCATCCGGTTCATCTCCTGCGGCACAGGCAGCTTGTCGCCTGCCATGGTCGCGCCGAAATCGTGATAACCGGCGCTCAGCGCCAGGTAGTAAACCGGATCGTCCGGCGCCGGCTCCCGCAGCAGCGCGCCCGCCGGCGTGGTGTCGGTTGAAGTGATCACCTGCACTTCGTGGTGCAGCAGCCAGTCGAGAAATCCCGCGTGCACGGCCGGCGCCGCCGTGAGGGAAAAAGCGCCCCCGGCCAGCGCGGCGCGCCAGCTGCAGCGAATGCTGATCCTGCGATCACGGGCGGCGGGCAAAGGGAAGCGAACCATCGGGCGGACTTACAGGTAGCGCGCTTCGCAGTCCGGTGCAACTGGTCGGTCGATGCCGCCGGGGGCCGCCCGGGCGGTCAGCCGCCCGTCGCGTCCGACCTGGCGGGGGCGGGCCGATGGGCGCGGTTGCCCCGGAGCAACTGGATCATGAGGTAATAGACCACCGGCGTGGCGATGAGCGACAGCAGCACGGAGAAGAACAACGCCCCGATAACCGCGATCGCCAGCGGGCGCAGCATGTCGGCGCCGGCGCCGATGCCCCAGGCCAGCGGCAACAGGCCCAACGCGGCGGCCAGCGAAGTCATCAGCACGGGACGCAGCCGGCGATGGCCGGCGCGCACCAGCGCTTCCACCAACTCCACGCCCTCGGACTGCAGGCGCTGGAAATAATCGAGCACCAGAATGCCGTTCTTGGCGACGATGCCGACGCCGATGATCGCGCCGAGGAACGAAACAATGTTGAGCGTGACCCCGGTGACCCACAGTCCCAGGACGGTGCCGAACAGCGCCAGCACCGAGCCAAACACGATCGCGATGGGTTCGTAGAACGATCGGAATTCCACCAGCAGCACGACGAACACCAAAAGAATGGCCGCCAGCAACACCACCAGCAGGTTGGAGAATGATTCCTGTTGCTGCTGGTAAAGACCGCCGTATTCCACCGTGCCGGGCGGCAGCCATTTGTCCTGGCTCAATTTGGCTTGGATCTCCTTCATCGCGCTCCCCAGATCGCGGCCTTCGAGGCGCGCGGAGACCACGATGTCCTGCCGCAGGTCGTCGCGCACCAATTCCACCTGGCTGGGTTCCTGCTTCACGTCGGCCACCTGGTCCAGCCGCACAACCGCCCCCGCGGAGGTGCGGATCGGCACTTCGCGCAGCGCGGCGGTGCGATTGACGCTCTGCGGCTCGGCCATCACGCGGATGTTCACCACGCGGTCGCCCTGCAGCATGGACGAGGACACCTGGCCGAGCAGGGCGGTGTTCACCGCGTCGGCGATATCTTGCACGGTGAGGCCGAACCGTTCGGCATCGGCGGGGCGCACGCGGAGGTTGATCGAAGGGCCGGTTTTCGTCAGCCCGTCAAACGTGTCCACGACGCCGGGGATCCTGCTGATCTGCGCCTCGACGCGCGGCGCGACTTGTTCCAGCCAATGCAGGTCGGGGGAGAATAACTTGATCTCGATCGGATTGGGCGTCAGCTGCAGATCCCCGATCACGTCCGTTAGAATGCCGGGAAATTCCCAGCGCATCATGGGAAATCGTTCGGCGAACTCGTGGCGGAATTGGGCGATGACCTCCTCGGTGGTGTGCTGGCGGGCGGGCTTGAGCTTGACCGCAAAATCGCCGCGATACGGTTCGGTGATGAACATGCCCAATTCCGTGCCCAGCCGGCGCGAGTAGCCTTCCACCTCCGGATTGGCCCGGATGAGGTCCTCGGCTTCGTTCAGAATGCGCGACGTTTCCGTGAGGCTCGTGCCCGGCGGCGCCCAGTAGTCGATCACAAAACCGCCTTCGTCGAAGTCCGGGAGAAAATCCGAGTCCAGCTGCCGGTAGATGAAAATGCCGGCGAGCAGGATCAGGCCGCACGCCGCCAGCGTCATCCCGGCATGCTGCAGCGCCCAGCGGATGGCGGATTCGTATATCCGCAGCACCCGTTTCAGCACGAACCCGCCCTCGCCGGCGGCCGGCGCTCCTGCCTTGCTCCTGGTCTCGCGGATGAGCCACGCGGCCAGGGACGGCGTCAGCGTCACGGCCAGCACCAGGGAGGTCAGCAGCGACACGACCATGGTCAACGCCAGCGCCCGAAAGAACACTCCCGCGACCCCGGTGAGAAACGCCAGCGGCAGGAACACCACCACCGGCGTCAGCGTCGAACCAATCAACGCGTAGAGGATCTCCCCGATGGCGTCCTGGATGCCCTGCAGCCGCGGTCCCCCGGCGGCGAGCCGGACGCACATCGCCTCCACCACGACGATGGCGTTGTCGATGATCAGGCCGATGGCCGCCGCGATGCCGCCCAGCGTCATCATGTTGAAGCTCATGTTGGCCAGCTTCATCGCGACGATCGTGACCAGCACGGAGATGGGAATCGTCACGATCGCGGTCCAGACGCTGCCCCAGTTCTTCAGGAAGAAGTAGAGGATGAGGACCGAGAGGATGAGGCCGAAGATGATGGCGTCCCACACGCTGCTCACCGAGTCGCTCACGAACAGCGACTGATCGTAGAAGAACGCCAGCTTCATGTCCGGCGGCAGTTCCAGCCGCAGTCGTTGGATTTGGTCCTTCAGGGCGGCGGCAATCTGCAGGGTGCTGCCGTCGGGCTGGCTCTGGATGTTCAACAGGACGGCGTCGCGGCCCTGGGCGGTGACCACCGTGTAGGCCGGTTCGGGCCCGCGCGCCACGCGCGCCACGTCCTTGATGCGCACCGGGTGACCGTCGGCGACCTTGATCACCAGGTTGCCGATGTCTTCCGGCGCCTGCACCCGCCCGTCCACCGTCGTGAGGTACAGGTGGTAATTCTCCTCGATCATGCCGGCCGGCGCCACGAGGTTGTTCTTCGTCAACGCGTCGCTCACGTCCTGCAAGCCGAGGTGGGCGGCCTGCAATTTCAGCGGGTCCACGATGACGTGATATTCCGGCACGTGGCCGCCGGTGAGTTCCACCCGCGCCACGCCCGGGATTTGGAGGAACCGCGGCTTGAGCTTGTAGTTGGCCGTCTCCCACAAGTCCATCAGGTCGCGGGTGGGGCTGGTGAGGCTGATGCCGATGATGGGAAACGCGGAAAAGGTCAGCCGCGATACTTCCGTGGTGGCGGTGGCGGGCAGGTCGCCGCGGATTTCCGACAGCCGCCCGAGCACATACAACTCCGCGCGCTGCATATCCACCTGCCAGTTGAAGAACAGATTGATTTGGGCGGAGCCGCGCGCGGTCGCCGACCGCACCGACGTCGCGCCCGGAATGTCCTTCATCGCTTCCTCGATGGGCCGCGTGATGGTGGCCATCATTTCGTCGGC